>DATKFF010000573.1:0-5029 GCA_035511595.1 Solirubrobacteraceae bacterium
GCCTCCACCGCGAGCAACGTCGCAGGAAAGATCCGCGCGAATGGGTCTTCCCGCAGCCACCGCTCGTCGTCGGCCGAGCGGGCGACCGTGATCGCGCCCTCGAAGTGCGAGTCGTCGCGCAGGAGCGTGGATACTGCGGCCAGTGGCTGCCGGCTGAGCACGAGGCGGCGCGCTTGCTGGACCGCCAGGTCGTCAAACGGCAACCGTAAACCGGGAGGGGCGAGGACGAGCGAGATCCAGGCTGGGGCACCGCGAGGATCGATCAGGCGCTCATCGACGCGCAGCGCGTTCCGAACCGGCTTTGCCTTCTGGAGCCAGGCTGCCAGCGTTCCCACGTGCCGGCCGTCGAGGGTTGACGCGCCGCCGGAGGCCCGCGCGCCCTCCGCCGGTCCCTCGACAAGGGCCAGCCAGCAGCGGCTCATGGCGTCGGGGCGTCCCAGTCGGCGCGCAGCCCTCGGCTGATCTCGCGCAGGTCTCTCACGAGCTCGTCGTGGGTGGGGCGACCCCAGTACCAGTAACCGTTGTAGACGGCGTGGATACGAAGATCCGGATCAATAACGACCACCGCGGGGACGTACGGGTCGTTCAGCGTGTCCGTCGTCTCCCGCAGCCGCAACTGCGACTGGAGCTCGCGATCGGGATCGGAGAGGAAGGTCCAGCGGGCGCCGAGACCGGCACGGAAGGCTGCGTTCACCTGGGGCGGATCGACGCTTACCGACAGGATCCGCGAGTACGCGACCTCGGCGTCGTCTTGAAGCGTCAGCAGGCGACGGAAGAACGCCTGCTCCTTCGGGCACCACCAGCCGCGATAGAACTGGACGACGGTGGGATCGCCACCGACGAGGTTGGACAGCCGGCGGCCGTTGGCGGCGTGGTCGGGTAGCTCGAAGTCAGGGAGCTGCTCCCCGACGCGAAGCAGGCCGACCGTGTCATTGCCGCTGTGCTGGAGAGCGTGCGACACGGTTCGGGCCGTCATTGCGCGCGCGCCGGCTGAGGGCTTTTCGCTTGGTTTCGTTTTACGCCGCTCACTGGCTCCTCTTCGGACTTGCTCGGGCTTGGTCTGGGATTAATGGCGATCCCGCTGCGGCCCTTACCGGTGCCCACGAGGGAATTTGCCAGAAGGCTCCTGAGTCTGCCAACGCTCCGCGAGGGCATTCGGTCATCCGGGCCTGCGGTCGCCGAGCCAATAGCGCGGTCCGGCGCCGGCGGCGGACGCACGGTCATCCGGATTGGCCAGCCGGCAGCGATCGAGTGACAGGCACCCGCAGCCGATGCACTCGGTGAGTCCGGCTCGTAGTCGCTGGAGCTCGGCGATTCGATCGTCGATTCGCGACCCCCATGTACTCGAGAGCCGAGACCAGTCGCGCCGCGTCGGCGCGCGGTCGGGTGGCAGTTTCGAGAGCTCTGCGCCGATCTCGCCGAGGCTCAGACCGACACGCTGCGCGAACACGATGAAGGCGATCCGCCGCAGCACGGGGCGGGGGTATCGGCGGTGGCCGGACCCGGCGCGCTCGGAGCTGATCAGCCCCTGGTCCTCGTAGAAGCGCAGGGCAGATGCGGCGACGCCGCTGCGCCGGGACACCTCGCTGATCGTGAGCAGCTCGGACACGCGGGCCATGAAATCACGAGCAGCTCTTGACTTCAAGCTCACTTGAACTTGTAGCTTCGGGTCCGGACGATTCGACGAAAGAGGGAATCCATGACTGAGGCATCGACGACGAACGCGCGGTCAGCAAGCCAGCAGATCACCGCGGAGGTGACATCGTGGCCCGGAGTAGAGGCCGGCCCGGGTAGGCGCGGCGAGTTCGCGTTCAAGGTCGGTCGCCGTGAGATCGGTCACCTGCACGGCGACCGTGCCGCTCACTTCTCGTTCCCGAAGCAGGTCTGGCACGAGCTGAGCGCGGAGGGACGGATCGGCCCGCATCCCGTGTTCCCCGACGCGGTGGGGCCGGCGGCAAGGAGGATCGAAAGCGACGACGACGTTCGCGACGTGATCGCCCTGATGCGCCTCAACTATGACCGTGTCGCCACGCGCGGGAGCGCCGCCGCCGGATCGTGAACCGGCGATCGAGGGGCTCCGGTCGCGCCGCCGCTGTTGCCGCAAGAGCCTGGACGTGACCTAGCCGCCCGGGCAGCGGCCCGGTCATCCATACGTCCAATTATGTGAAGCCATCCCCTAAACGGACGATGGCCAGGCCGATGTAGCTCCCATAAGCTGCGCCACGCCAAGCCCTTTGTGAACGGCGCGAAGAGTCCTCACATGGGGGCCACGTGGAGGTCCTCGTCTAATTCTGATGTCAACACGCCCAGCCCGTTCAGATCTCGGGCCGTTCTGGCCCCTCTTCGAACAGTCCCAGATCCCCATGGCGCTGGTCGACCGCGATCGCTGCTACGTCGCCGTCAACGACGCCGGACTCGAGCTGTTCCAGTACCCGCGTGAGCAAGTGATCGGCTCGCTCGCGGGGCGTACCGCGATTGACGACGATCCGGCGAGGACCGACGCCGAGTGGGCGCAGCTCCTGGAGGCTAACGAGGTCTACGCCGAGCGTGTCGTCGAGCAGGCCGACGGTACGCCGATTCACGTCAGCTACGCCGCCCACACGACGACCGTGTCCGGCGAGTGGCTCGCACTCTTCGTGGCGCTGTCGGCGCGGGTCGAGCCCAACGGGGCCGAGCTGATCGGAACTGCGGAGCCCCAAGGCGAGGGCGCGGTGGGAGCCAAGGGTGCCGACGGCGTTCTCACCCCACGCGAGCGTGAGGTGGTGCGACGGGTGGCGCTCGGCGCCAGCACGCGGCGGATCGCGGCCGACATGTACCTCTCACCGGCGACGGTTCGCAGCCACGTCCGCAACGCGATGGTCAAGACCGGCGCCCACACGCGGGCGCAGCTGGTCGCAATCGTGCTCGGCGACGGGCTGGTCCACGGGTAGGGCGGTAACTGCGGCCTAAGCGCCGGCGCCGCCGTAGACTGGCGCGGTGCGGGTTAGGTGGGCAGGAATCGTGCTCGCGGTCGCCGCGTCGGCACTGCTGTTGGCCGTGGCGGAGGCCAGCGCGGACAGCGGGCCATACGCGCCGCTCGACCGGCCAGGGCCGCCGCTGAGCGTCCCCGCCGGCAAGCTGCAGACGGCTCTGAACTGCACCGCCGGGATCGCGGGCGATGCGCGCAACCCGATCCTGCTCGTCCCTGGCACCGACCTCGATCCGGGCCCGAACTACTCGTGGAACTACGAGCGAGCGTTCGCGGCGCTGCACTGGCCGTACTGCACGATCACGCTGCCCTACCAGACGACCGGGGACATTCAGATCGCCGGCGAGTACCTCGTCTACGCGCTGCGCACGGTCGCGCACGTGTCCGGCCGCCAGGTCGATGTGCTCGGGTACAGCCAGGGGGGGATGCTCCCCCGCTGGGCGCTTCGCTTCTGGCCCGACACGCGGCCGCTGGTCCACGACCTGGTCGCGCTCGATCCGTCCAACCACGGCACGCTCGACGCGAACGCGACGTGCCAGGAACAATGCTCGGCGGCCGACTGGCAGCAGGCGTCCGGCTCGCGCTTCATCGACGCCCTGAACAGTTTCGCCGAGACGTTCGCCGGTATCGACTACACGGTCATCTATAGCCGCACGGACGAGATCGTGGTGCCGAACTTCGACTCCACCGGCAGCTCCTCACTTCACACCGGCGGTGGCACGATCGCGAACATCGCGGTGCAGCAGATCTGCCCGAACGACGTCTCCGACCATCTGGCGATGGGGAGCTACGACCCCGTCGGATACGCGCTCGTGATCGACGCGTTGACGCACTCCGGCACCGCCGATCCGTCGCGGATCCCGACGACGGTGTGCGCGCAGCCGTTCCAGCCGGGGGTCGACCCGACCACCTTCCCCGCCGACTACGCGGGGTACCTCCAGGACATCGGGCAAGGGCAAAACGCCGCGCCGCAGGTAAGCGCCGAGCCGCCGGTTCAGTGCTATGTGTTCGCCTCCTGCGGCTCCCTGCGAGCGTCCCCGGCGGCCCGAGGCTCGGCGAAGCGCCCCCACCGCCGCGGCGCTCGCCGCGCGAAGCACAGGCGAGCCCGCCGACACCGACGGACGCGTGGTGACCGTCATACTCGCTGAGCGATGCCGACGCCGATCGCACTGCCGGAGCTCGAGCGGCTGATCGCCGCGGGCGCGCAGCTTGCCGAAGCGCTACCGGAGGAGGAGTACCGCGAGGGTCACCTGCCCGGCGCGATCAGCCTGCCGCTGAAGCAGCTGAACGCCGAGCGCGCGGCGGTGCTCGAGCGCGAGCGCCCGGTCGTCGTGTACTGCTGGGACTCGCTCTGAGACCTCAGTGCGCGAGCCGCGTGCCGGCTCGAAACGCTTGGCTTCGCCGAGGTGTACGACTACGTTCCCGGCAAGGTCGACTGGCTCGCGCACCAGCGGCCGGTCGAGGGCGAGCGGGCGGACGAGCCGACGGTCGGCTCGCTGGCCCGTGACGACGTCGTGACCGCCCGGCTCAGCGACGCCGTCGGCGAGGTCCGTGAGCGCGTGAGGGAGTCGCCGTATCCGTTCGCGCTGGTAACGAGCGAACACGGGGTGCTCCTCGGCCGGCTCCCCCTCAGCAAGTGCAACTGCGATCCGCAGCTCCCCGCCGAGGAGGTGATGGAGCCCGGCCCATCGACGGTCCGTCCGCACAGAACGCCGGCCACGATTGCCCAACAGCTCAAGGAGAAGGAGCTGCGCTGGGCGATCGTGACGACGCCCGAGGGCGAGCTGATCGGCGTTGCCGCCCGCGCGGAGCTCGAGGCCGCGGCCGCGTAAGCTGCCGCCCGTGAGCGCCGCCTACATCCTCGACGCAGTCCGCAGCCCGTTCGGCCGATACGGCGGCGGTCTCTCGCACGTGCGTCCCGACGACCTCGGCGCGCACGTCGTCGGCGCGCTGCTCGATCGCGCGCCCGAGCTCGATCCGGCGCGGGTCGACGATGTGCTGTTCGGAGACGCCAACCAGGCGGGCGAGGACAACCGCAACGTCGCCCGGATGGCGTGGCTG
>DATKFF010000574.1:0-2609 GCA_035511595.1 Solirubrobacteraceae bacterium
GAGGTGGCGCCAGACCGCGTTGCGTTCGATCCCGCGCCAGGACGTGGTCTCGCCCATCAGCGCGTCGTAGGGCTGGTTGGCCACGATCAGGTTCCACGCGGCGTCGTAGACGGCCGCGGGGGTGTGGGCCAGGCGGTCGAGCAGGCGCTGCACGCTCGGCGTGATGCGGGTCGAGATGAGATCGCGCCCCGGGGCGGCCAGGCCCGCGAGCCGGAAGAGCAGCTCGCGCTCGGCGTCGGACAGCCGCAACGCCCGGGCGAGGGCCTCCACGACCTGCGACGACGGCGAGGTCGCACGGCCCTGCTCCAGCCGGGTCAGGTAGTCGACGGAGATGCCTGCTAGCCCGGCGAGTTCCTCCCGACGCAGCCCGGCGGCGCGCCGGCGGTCACCGACCGGCACGCCCACTTTCTCGGGGGCGAGGTGGTCGCGCCAGCGGCGTATGGCCTGGCCGAACTCCCACGACTGCACACGTCCAGTGTGCGCGACTCGGCGCGGGTTGTGGTGGCCCTGACAGTCCTACGACAAGGGGACCACTTCCTGTGGGTGGGCGTGTGACGCAGCCTCGGATTATGACAACAACACTCATCACCGGCCCCACCGGGGGCCTCGGGCGCTCGGCAACCATGGCGATGGCCGAACATCCAGAACGACAGCGGCCTGACTTGCTGCTCGTCGGCAGACTCGGGAACGCGCTGTCGGCGGTTGCAGCCGAGGCCAGGGCGGCCGGCGCCACCGTGCGCGAGGTCGGCTGCGATCTGGCTAACCTGGCCGACGTACGTGCCGCCGCCGAGACAGTGAAGGAGCTTCTCAAGAGCGGCGTGGTAGGCCCACTGAGCGGACTGATTGCCAACGCCGGGCTCTCCGTTGCCGACACCCGCAGCGCCTCAGCCGACGGCTACGAGCTCACCTTCGCGGTCAACTACCTCGCGCACGCGCAGCTCATTGGTGACCTGCTCGACTCGTTCGCCACGCCCGCGCGGATCGTGCTGGTGGGGTCAAACACGTACTACGCCAACTGGGTGCGTCGGCTGATGACCGTACCGGCGGCGGAGTGGAGGGATCCGCTTGAGCTCGCCAAGCCGGCCGGACCCGAGGTCAAGCCGACGCTGAGGGCCGCGGGTGTCGCCTACTCGAACTCCAAGCTCGCGATCCTTTACTACGCTCACGAGCTGCAGCGGCGGGTGCCCGAGGGGATCAACGTGGCGGTGTTCGAGCCCGGCTTCATGCCCGGCACGGGCCTCGGGCGGCAGCAGGGCCCCGGGGTTCAGCGGGTGGCGCGGCTGATACAGCGGCTACCTATCCCCGGCATTGCCTCGCCCGTGAAGTCCGGACCCGCGCTCGCGTCGGTAGCCCTCGACAAACGCTGGGCTCACCTTCGCGGTGGCGCCTTCGTCCTCATCGACAAGGAACGCGACGTCATGCCCATCGCGAACGATCCGGCGCGGGAGCGCCGGCTGTGGGACGCCACAGCCGAGCTTCTACGGTCGACAACACGAGCAGACAGCTAGGTGATGTGCTTCGAGCGTTGTGCTGTTGGCTGCCGCGATCGGCGGTTTGCGGAAAACGGTTCGACGGCTTTGCCGAGTTCTGACACAGTGTCGCACCATGACCGGCTTCGAGCTGGAGGCGCTGCATGGGTGAAGCGTTCTACTCGCACGCGAGGCTGTACGACCTAATGTTCCCGGGCGGCGGCCCCGCAGTCGACTTCTACCGGGCCGGCGCCAATCGGCAAGGCGGGCGCGTATTGGAACTCGGGTGCGGCACCGGGCACAAGCTGATCCCCATCGCGTCCGACGGGCATCCGTGCGTCGGCCTGGACTTCTCGTCAGACATGCTGGCTGAGGCTCACCGTAAGGCGAGCGAGCGCGGTGCAGCGGTGGAATGGACGCAGGGCGACATGCGGGCCTTCGATCTGGGCCGCACATTCGACTTCGTGTTCATCACGGCCAATTCCCTACTGCATCTGCATAAGGCTGAGGATCTGGTGAGCTGCTTCCGGTCGGTTCGAAGGCACCTGGCACCTGGAGCTCGGTTCGTCTTCGATGTATTCAACCCGAGCGTGCGCCTACTTGCCGAAGCCGATGGCGTGCGGCGCACCCGGGAGTCGTTGTCGTTCATGGATCCTGACCGTGGCAACGTTAGCGTCGATGTCGCTGAGATCTACGATGCGCCCGCGCAAGTTACACGCGGGACGTGGCACCTCTCGACAGACTCCGAGCCCGACTTCGTCGTCGCACCACTCGAAATCAGGAGCATCTTCCCGCAGGAGCTGCCGTTGCTCGTCTCGCTCGGCGGCCTTCGGCTCGTCGAGCGCTTCGGCGATTGGTCCGGCCGGCCATTTGCCGTGGATACGCCGCTTCAACTCTGCATCTGCGAGTCCGCGTGATTGAAGGCGGGAGCACAGTCCCGGTCCGGGCGCGCCACCACGAGCGGTGCGTGTTGACAACGATGCGGCGCAGGTAGGCATCCGGATCAGCACGGCAGCGGCCCGCACCGCTCGCAGGGGCCATAGTGACGCGGCGCAGACAGCCGCGAATGTCAGACCCCGCTATTAGGCTCCCCGCCGTGCGAGAACTCATTGACGCCCTGGTCCGGTCCGCCGAACGAGA
>DATKFF010000575.1:0-14969 GCA_035511595.1 Solirubrobacteraceae bacterium
GCCGCTCACCGCGCGGTCATGCAGGTCAAGTCCAAGGAGGCCGGCGGCCAGGGGTACGCCAACGCCGACGTCGTGTTCACGCTCTCCGACGGCGGCGGGACGCTCCACACGGCCGCGCAGATCTCCGGCAAGGCGGCGTCGATGGGCGAGGGCGTCGTATACAGCGTGCTCGACGGCCTGATCCAGAACTTCACCTCCAAGCTGGCGACCATCTGAGGCCGGGGATGGAGCGGCGGACGATGCGCGAGGTGCAGGAGGGCGAGGTGCCGGTCGACGGCGGCACGGCGGTCCAGATCGACGCCGATCGGCCGGTGTTCCGCGGCAACGGCGCCTACGACTACGTGTGCGTCAGCTGCGGCAACGTGCTCGCCGCCGGGATGGATCCGGAGTACATGACGCGCCGCGTGCGCGTTCGCTGCGGGCGCTGCCGCACGGTTAACATCTCAGCCGAGGTTCCCGTCGCACAGGCCCGAAGGCCACGATGATCAAAGGCGAGCTCTCTGAACGCGTAGCGCGGCTGGTCGAGGACCGGACCCCGTTCGTGGTCGCAACGGTCGTCGGCGCGCGACGCCCGACGAGCGTACGGCCTGGCGACACGGCGGTCGTGCTCGTGGACGGGACGATCGAAGGATTCGTCGGCGGCGCCTGCGCCGAGTCGTCGGTCCGCCTGTACTCGCTGCGCGCGCTCGAAACGGGCGAGCCGGTGCTGCTGCGGCTCGTGCCCGGCGAGGGCGGAACCGAAGCCGACGAGTCACTCGACGACGCGGTCGTCGAGCACAACCCGTGCCTCAGCGGTGGGGCGCTCGAGATCTTCCTGGAGCCACACTCGCCGGCCGCGCGGATCGTGATCATCGGCTCCTCGCCGATCGCGGTGGCGGTCGAGAGGCTGGCGCGAACGGCCGGGTACGACGCGGTCCGACCCGCCGTCGAGGAGGTTCATCCCGGCAGCGGCGACGCCGCGGTGATCGTCGCCTCGCACGGCAGCGGCGAGGAGCGCGTGCTCTCCGAGGCGTTGACGGCGGGTGTCCCGTACGTCGCCCTCGTCGCCAGCGCCACCCGCGGGGCGGCGGTGCGTGCGGAGCTCGAGGTCCCGGACGAGCTGCGGGCGCAACTGCGCACCCCCGCCGGCTTTCCGATCGGAGCGCGCACGGCTGACGAGATCGCGATCTCGATCCTCGCCGAGCTGGTCGCCAACCGCCACGCCCAGCCGGGGCGCCGGGCGGTCGTCTCGAACATCGACCCGGTCTGCGGGATGGAGCTGGCGGTGACGGCCTCCACGCCGTCGCTCGAGATCGACGGCCAACGTGTGTTCTTCTGCGGGGCCGGTTGCCGCGACAGCTACGCCGAGCGGCACGCACGGCATGGAGCATCGAGCTAGCGAGCCGGTCACCGGGCTCGTGCTGGCCGCGGGCGGCTCAAAGCGCCTGGGTCGGCCGAAGCAGCTGCTCCCGTATGGGTCGGCGACGCTGCTCGATCACGTGCTCGGAACCGCGCGTGCGTGCGCGTTCGATCAGCTGCTGTGCGTGGTCGGCGGCGGCGCGGACGAGGTGCTCGGAGAAGTTGACTTCGCCGGCGCCCAGGTGATCGAGAATCCCGAGTTTGGGGACGGCTGCTCGTCGTCGATCGCGGCCGCGCTGCGTGCGGTCGATCCCCGCAGCGAGCTGCTCGTCCTGATGTTGGGGGACCAGCCGGGGGTCAGCGCGCGGACGGTAGCTGCGCTGCTCGGCGGTCTCGAGGGCGCGGCGCTCGGCGCGTGCGCGTACTCCGACGGGCGCGGGCACCCGCTGGCGTTCACGCGGGAGCTGTTCGGAGAGCTCGCGGCCTTGCACGGCGACAAGGGCGTCTGGAAGCTGCTCGACCGCCACGGCTCCGAGGTCGTCGACGTGCCCATCGAGGGGCCGGTCCCGCGCGATATCGATACCTGGGAGGACTACGAAGCCGTCAGTCGTCGCGCGGGGGCGCGGCAAAGACGATCCGCTTGAGCTCGCTCAGCGCGTTGCCGCCGAGCCGCAGCGTCGTCGCGAAGCCCTCTTTGCCGAGCTCGTTCGCGTCCAGCGCGCGGCGCAGCTCATCGAGCCCGGGCCGCTCTTCGTCCTGGACCTGCTCACGCCGGGCCTCGAGCAGGATCAGGTGACGGGGGCGGCGATTCGCGTGCGCGAGGCGGACGTAGCGGTCACGCTCCGCGGGATCGAACCCTTCGATCGCCAGAACGACGGTCTGGCCGGACGCGAGCCGCTTGGCGACCGCGGCATCCAGCAGCTCCCGGGCCTTGCCCTCGATCTGGTCCTCGCCGACCTTCCCGGCGAGCAGTCCGCGAACCTTCCTGAGCGAGAACACGATCCCGCGCTCCTCGACGATTCGCTCGGCGAACCGATCCGGATCGGCCGCCTGGGCGCCGACGATCAACAGGAGACTCCCGGGCGAGTACCGAAGCCGATCCGACGGGCGCAGGACGCGCGAGCGCACCGACACGTCGGGCGGCCGCGGCGGCGCGCCGTCTCGGCGTGGCCGCTCCGAGGACCAGCCGGTTCGCTCGTCGGAGCCGATCTTGACGCTGCGGGTGCCAGGAGAGTCGGGCATACCTCCATGATGGCTTACCGAGGCGACGAGTGCGTTTGCGGCGCCCCACGGACCACGCGCTAGGGTTCACGACATGAGCGACGAATCGATCCGCAATCGCATCGAGCAGCTGGTCGCCGAGGAGCACCAGCTCACCTCACGTGAGGAGACCGACGCCAAGAGCGACGAGGCGCTCGAGGAGGATCGGGCGCGCCTCGAGCAGGTGTCGATCGAGCTCGATCGCTGCTGGGACCTGCTGCGTCAGCGGCGCGCGCGCCGCGACGCCGGCCAGGACCCCGAAGAGGCCCACGTCCGCGACGCGGACACGGTCGAGCGCTACTGGCAGTAGCCAAGGTCGCGGTTTAGCCCGTGACCAGGGCCCGCGCGCGGGCGGCCTTCACCTCGGCCGACAGCGTCGCGACGTCGTAGACCCCGTAGTGACGCCGGCCGTTGATAAAGAACGTCGGGGTCCCGGAGACCTCGCTCATGTCGGCTGATTCGACGTCCTCGGCGATCCGGCCCGCCCCGTTGCGCTTGCGCAGGTGCTCCCGGAAGGCGTCGACATCCAGCTGCAGCTCTTCGGCGTAGCGCACCAGGTCGCGGACCGCCAGATGGTCCTGGTTGGCGAGCAGCATGTCGTACATGTCCCAGAAGCGGCCCTGGTCGGCCGCCGCCTCGCTGGCCTCCGCGGCGATCTGGGCCTGCGGGTGCACGTCGTTCAGGGGTAGGTGGCGCCAGACGTAGCGCAGGTCGCCGAACCCAGAGAGCAGCTCCCGGATGACCGGCTCCGCCTGGCCGCAGTACGGGCACTCGAAGTCCCCGTACTCGACCAGCGTGACCGGGGCGTCGACCGGGCCCCGGATGTGATCGCGATCGGGATCGACCGCCTCGGACAGGTCGACGAGCGACTCGCCGGTGCCGATCAGCGCGCGCAGCCGGACACGTCGCGGCAGCATCGAGGTCACCCGGAACACCAGCGAGGTCGCCAGCGACGCGCCGACCGCGGCGGTCAGGACGCCGAGGGTCGCCTCCTCGAGCTGCACCCCGGTGAACGCCAGCGATGCGATCAGCAGCGACACGGTGAACCCGATGCCCGCGATCGCGCCCCCGCCCAGCACCGACGCCCAGCCGACCGGTGGTCGGACCCGCCCTCCGCTGAACTTGGTCACCAGGTAGCTGGACCCGGTGATACCGATCGGCTTGCCGACGATGTAGCCAACGATGATTCCGAGCGTGATCGGGGAGGAATACGCGCGGGACAGGAAGGAGCCGCTGATCACGATCCCGGCGTTGGCGAGCGCGAACAGCGGCACGATCAGATAGCTCGAGATCGGGTGGTAGAGCTGCTGGAGTCGCTCGTTGGGCGAGATCGAGGTGCGCACGCCCTCGCGGACGGTGTACGCCAGCTCGGATGTCGGCTGCTCGCGGAACAGCCGGAACAGGTCCGTCGCGCGCTCGAGATCGGCGCGCGCGGCCGGGTACGCGATCGACAGCAGTCCGATCGTGACTCCCACGATCACCGGGTCGACGCCGGACTTCAGGAACGCGACCCACGCGACTACTCCGAGCGCGAAGTAGACCACGCCGTTGCGGATACTCCTCGTCCTGGCCAGATACACGAGCGCCAGCGCTCCGAATCCGACGAGCAGCGGGACGATGACGATCGAACTGCTGTATGCGGTGGCGATCACGACGAACGACGCCAGGTCGTCGGCGACCGCGATCGTCAAGATGAACGCGCGCAGGCTCTGCGGGAAGCGGCGCCCCACCAGCGCCAGCATTCCGAGGGCAAACGCGGTGTCGGTCGACATCGCCGTGCCCCAGCCGTGCGCCGAGCTGCGACCGGCGTTGAACGCCAGGTAGATGGCGACCGGGACGATCATTCCGCCGAGCGCGGCGGCCGCAGGCAGCGCCAGGCGCCGGCGATCGCGCAGGTCCCCAAGATCGAATTCCCGCCGCGCCTCGAGCCCGACCACCAGGTAGAAGAACGTCATCAGGCCGTTGTTGACCCATAGCTTGAGGTCCTGCGAGACGCCGCCGCCCCCGATCTGGATGCTGAGCACGGTGCCCCACACGCTGTGGTAGGAGGCCGCGTCGAGGTTCACCCAGATCAGCGCTGCGACCGCGGCCGCGAGCAGCATCGCGGCGCCACCGGTCTCGGTGCGCAGGAACGACCGCAGCGGCTCCTCGAGGTTTCTGGCCCACGCCGTTCGCCCCGACAGCGGGGGAGCGGCCTCGGTCGTCGCGCTCGTGTCTGTCGTCGGTTCGACGTCGCCTGTCGTTGCGGTGTCTGCCATTGCGGCGCCCTGAACTGCGGATCGCGGTAGTTGCAAAGCTAGTCGTCGCGTCAATAGTTGCGTGAACAACTATTCTGCTATGCTGGTCCGCGTGGAACTTGGACTCGCGACCTTCGCGGACCTGGCGTCCGGCATCAGCCCCGAGCAGCGGATGCGCGAGCTGCTCGAGGAGGCCGAGCTGGCCGATCAGCTCGGGCTCGACGTGTTCGCGATCGGCGAGCACCACCGCCCAGACTTTCTCGTCTCCTCGCCCGCCGTGGTGCTCGCGGCGATCGCCGTTCGCACCGAGCGGATCCGGCTTGCGAGCGCCGTCACCGTGCTGAGCTCGGATGACCCGGTGCGGGTCTTTCAGCAGTTCGCCGAGGTCGACCTGCTGTCCGGCGGCCGGGCGGAGATCATGGCCGGGAGGGGCTCGTTCATCGAGTCCTTCCCCCTGTTCGGCTATGACCTCGACGACTACGACGAGCTGTTTGCCGAGAAGCTCGACCTGCTGTTGAAGCTTCGCGGTTCAGAGCCGGTCAGCTGGTCCGGGCGCCTGCGCGCGCCGCTTGCGGACGTGACCGTCTGGCCGCGCCCCGTGCAGGACCCGCTCCCGGTGTGGGTGGCGGTCGGCGGGACACCACAGTCGGTCGTTCGCGCCGGCACGCTGGGCCTGCCGATGACGCTCGCGATCATCGGCGGGCAGCCGGAGCGGTTCGTCCCACTCGTCGAGCTGTACCGCGAGTCGCTGCGCGCCGCGGGCCACGACCCGGACGCGACACCGCTTGCGATCAACACGCACGCGTTCGTCGCGGAGACGGTCGCCGCCGCCGACGGTGCGTTCGCGGCTTCCTACCTGGCGATGATGAACCGCATCGGTCGCGAGCGCGGGTGGCCGCCGTCCGGGCGCCCCGAGTACGAGGCGCTCCGTTCGCCGCGCGGCGCGCTGGCGGTCGGGTCGCCGGAGCAGGTCGCCGAGAAGATCCTGTTCGAGCACGAGCTGTTCGCCAACCACCGCTACGTCGGTCAGATGAGCGTCGGCGCGGTCGCCCACAAGGACGTGATGCGGTCGATCGAGCTGTTCGGCACGGAGGTCGCACCGCTCGTGCGAGCCGAGGCGCGGCGGCGCGAGGCCCGGTCAGGCAGCACGATCCAGGCCGCCTAGCCAAGCCGCCGCACCCGGGGTGCGAGGATTACGTCGATGTCGGACGTCCGATCGAAGCCGCACGTCGACCAGGATCAGATGCCCGAGCAGCTGAGCTCGCGCCATCTGCGCAGGCGCCTGGTCCAGCTTGCCGTGCTGGTGGTAGCGGTCGCTCTCGTGGTGTGGCTGACCCCCGGGCTCGGGCCGTTGCGCAAGCGGCTCGATCACGCATCGGCGCCGTGGCTCGTCGTCGCCGGCGGGTTCGAGCTGCTCTCGACGCTCTCCTACGTCGTGATCTTCCGCGCCGTCTTCTGCCGGCGGATGCCGTGGCGGTTGAGCTACCAGATCGGGATGGCCGAGCAGGCCGCCAACGCCCTGCTTCCGGCCGGCGGCGCCGGCGGCCTGGCGCTGGGAGCCTGGGCGCTCAGCCGGGGCGGCATGTCGGCGACCCACATCGCGCGCCGGACGGTCGCGTTCTTCTTCCTCACGAGCCTCGCGAACGTCGGCACCGTGGCGGTGTTCGCGGCGGCGTTCGCGCTCAACATCTTTCACGGCGACACGGTCCCGTGGTTCACCTACGGGTTCGGAATCGCAGCCGTGGTGGCGATCGCGATCACGGTCGCGACGCCGACCTTCTACAGGCGGTGGGTGATGCACCGCAAGCCGCTCCCCCGCGACGCCGGGCGAGCGCACCGATGGATCAGAGACGCCGCCGACGCGCTCGGTAACGGCGCGACCGACACGTTCTCGCTGCTGCGCACCCGTCCCGTCGGCGTGCTCGTCGGCTCATTCGGATACATGGTGTTCGACATCGCGACGCTGGGTGCAAGCTTCGCCGCGTTCGGAAAGGCTCCGGGCGTCGGGGTGCTCGTGTTCGCCTACCTGGTCGGCCAGCTGGGGGGACTGATCCCGATCCCGGGCGGGTTCGGAGGGACCGAGGGGGGCCTGATCGGCGCCTTCGCGGTGTTCAACGTGTCCGTCGCGGCCTCCGGGGCCGCGGTGCTCGCCTACCGCGTGCTTCAGCTCTGGATCCCGGGGGTGCTCGGCAGCATCGCATTCGTGCAGCTGCGGGCGACGCTCAGGCGCGACCGGTCGGCGGCGGCGATGTGCGAGCCCATGGCTGAGCCGATCGAGGTCAGAGGGTTCGAGCGCGCGGCCGGCTGACCGCGTCAGTCGGCCACGAGCCGGAACATCAGCTCGTCGACGTAGCACCAGCTCCAGTCCTCACCTGGCTCGACCGAGCGGATGATCGGGTGTGAGGAGCTGTTGTGGTGCGCCGTGGCGTGGCGGTTGGGAGAGTTGTCACAGCAGCCGATATGGCCGCACTGCTGGCACATCCTCAGATGCACCCACCAGCCGCCGATCTTCAGGCAGTCCTCGCAGCCGGGGATGTCGGCGGGCGGGTCGACGAACTCCACGGTGTCGAGGTGAGCGCAGGTCGCCATGAATCGACTGTAGCGCCCTGCGTACGCCTCCTAGCGCCGCACGACCCGCTCGAACGTGAGGCTCGTGCGCCTCACCGCTTCGCCCCAGGCACGGCGCACAGGGGGCGCCGGCAGCGGCCGCCGCTGCTCGGAGCCGAGCCGCTGCTCGGGAGGCTCGCGACGTCCCATCTCGGTCGCGGCCTCGTGGTCCACCACCGACTGCTTGCCACCCTCGACCCAGGCGACGCGGAACGCCAGCGCGCCGGTCATGTACGCGACGCTCGCCAGGTTCTGGAGGCGTGGCTGGCGCAGGCGCCGCGCGACCGCCTGGGCGGCGAGCCCCGCGAGGACCGCCGCCTGCGCGACTCGGTAGACGCGCCCCGGGGTTCCGCGGTGAAGCGCGCGGGCGGCGTTGCCGATGCCCCGCTCGTTGACCGTCGAGAGCGCCAGCTCGGCCGCGATCGCGGCGGTCTCGACGGCGCTGAGGGCTGCGTTGGTGGGATGTCGGTCGGGCAGCCCGCTCGCTCGCAGCGTGAGCCGCGTCGCGGCGGCGCCGCTCGCCGTTGCGGTGGCGATGAAGATCGGCCCGAGCATGTGGCGGCTGCGGGCCCACACCGGGACCGCGGTGCACGCCAGCAGCACACCCGTGTAGGAGCCGAGATAGCCGCCCAGCAGCGCGGTCGCCGCCCCCGCGCCGCTGGCGGCGCGTGGGCGCCCGGCGAGATCCGCCCCGACCGCGGTCGCCGCGGTCGCGCTGAAGCCGACCAGGCACCAGGCCCCGAGGTTCATCGGCGAGCGCGGCTTGAACACGCGCAGCATGTTGAGGAAGCGCTCGGGCCGGCCGAGGTCGCCGATCAGCAGAACCGGAGCGGGCGCGACGGCCGCGAGCGCGACCTTCCGCGCGATCCTGGCCGAGCGCGCGTCGCCGGCGACGTCGCAGGCGAGCGCGACGAACGCCGAGCCGGACGCCATCCCGCCGACCCAGAAATACACCGGCACCTCCCAGGTCCACACCGGCGCGTGCAGGAAGGGCCCCCTCGGCTCGGGCGCCGGCCCGCCCCGCATCCGCCGGTTGGCCGCGGCGACCTGGCCCGGTTCGGGCTCGACCGCGGCGTAGCTCGTGTCCGGAGCCTTGAACAGGTAGGACCAGCGCGCGTCGGCAAACCCCGGCCCCGCGAGCGCGACCTCGACTTCAGGATCGGCGGCCGGCCACTCGGCCGGGCCGCCCGGGGCCCCGACGGCCGGGCGCATGTCGCGGGTGCGCTCGTCGTGATCGGCGACCCAGTCGGTCTCCCGCCCCTCGCCCGTCGCCGGCGGCTCGTCCTCGGGGGCGAGCCGGGGCGGCTCGCCGCCTCGCTCGAGCGAGCCCTCCCAGCGGGACCGCGCGCTCACCAGCGCCCCCGCGTGAGCTCGTGGGCGCTCGAGCGTCGCGCGCGCCGCGCCGCGAGTACGAACGCGATCGTCGCGCCACCCGCCGCGGCCAGCCCCGCGCCGACAGCCGCGAGCGTCGCGGGGACGACGTTCTCCTGCACGGGGGAATCGGCCTGGGCGGGCAGCCCGTAGAGCTCCGGTGGCTCAGTCAGCAGGAAGAACGCGCCGAGGCCGCCTGCCAGCTCTTCGCCAGGCTCGTCTCCGGCGCCGTACAGGTAGGCACCCTCCACGCCTCGGTCCTGGAGCTGCGCGACCCGCCGCTCCGCCAGCTCGACGAGCTCGTCGTAGGGGCCGAACTGGATCGAGTCGGTCGGGCACGCCTTCGCGCACGCGGGCTCGAGCCCCTCCTTCAGCCGGTCGTAGCAGAGCGTGCACTTGCCCGCGCGCCCGTCGATCCGGTCCCGGTCGACGACCCCGAACGGGCACGCCGGGACGCAGTAGCCGCAGCCGTTGCAGACGTCGGGCTGGAGCACGACGGTGTCGAACTCTGTGCGGATCAGGGCGCCCGTCGGACACGCGTCGAGGCAGCCTGCGTTGGTGCAGTGCTTGCACACGTCGGACATGAACACCCAGTCACCCGAGCTATGGACGCCGGCCGGGTCGAGCAGCTCGACGAACCGGACGTGGCGCCAGGTCGACGCCGACAGCACGCCGGTGTGGTCGTAGGAGCCGCCCCGCTCGAACCGGCTGCCATCCGCCGGAAGGTCGTTCCATTGCTTGCACGCCACCTCGCACGCCTTGCACCCGATGCACGTCGTCGTGTCGGTGAAGAAGCCCATCCGCTCGGCGCCCTGCCGGTGGACCGCGACCTCGGTCGGGGACGCGGACGTGCCGGGCACGAGCGTGACCTGAAGGCTGGCGCTCACTCGGCAGGCTCCTTCGGGTTCTCGGCTATCGGGTCGTCGGCATCGGGTGTGATCGGGGGCGCTGCACGGTGGGCGCCCGCCAGGCGCGCGGTGCTCGGCTGTGCGCGGCGGCCCGCGCGGACGTCGCAGGTGAACGCCTTGGACTCCTGGATCGACACGTTCGGGTCGCCCGACAGCGCGCCGAGGTCGTTCGTGCTGTCGCCGGGGTCGGGGCCGCCGTAGCCCCAGTGCCACGGGAGTCCGACCTGGTGGATCACCCGCCCGTCGATCCGGAGCGGGCGGATCCGGTCGGTGACGCACGCGCGCGCCTCGATTTCGGCCCGCTCGGTGACGATCGTCATCCACCCCCCGTCCTCGATCCCGCGTTCGGCCGCCAGCTGCGGGTCGATTTCGGCGAACATCGCCGGCTGGAGCTCCGCGAGCCACGGCAGCGTCCGGCTCATCCCGCCGGCGGTGTGGTGCTCGGTCAGCCGGAAGGTCGTGGCGACCACCGGGTAGCGGGGGTCACCCGATGGATGAACCGGGTTCTCCGGCCGGCTCCAGCGGATCTCGGCCGGGTTGGAGCTGAGCTTCGGGTACAGGACGTTCTCGACCGGCGACTCGAGCGGCTCGTAGTGGGTCGGGAGCGGACCGTCGAGCAGGCCGCTGGGGGCGAACAGCCAGGCGCGCCCGTCGGCGTTCATCATGAACGGGTTGTCGCCGGAGATCGCGTCCATGCCGTGCGCCTCTGCCGGCGCCCGGTACGCGGGCTCCTTGTTGGCCGGGAAGTCGGGCACGTCGTAGCCGGTCCACTTCCCCTGCTCCGCGTCCCACCACAGGTAGCGCTTGCGCTCGGACCACGGCTTGCCGTCGGGGTCGGCGCTGGCGCGGTTGTAGAGGATTCGCCGGTTCGCCGGCCACGCCCACGCCCACTCGGGCGACACCGTGCCGCCCTCGGCGTTCACGTCCCCGGGGTCGCGGCGCCGCGCCTGGTTGACGCCGCCGGCGAAGATCCCGCAGTAGATCCAGACGCCCGACGCGGTCGAGCCGTCGCTGCGCAGCTCGGTGAACGCGCTCAGCAGGCGGCCGGTGGCGAGCTCGTGACCGTTCATCTCCTTCATCACGGCCTCGACGTCCGGCTCGCGCTCCTCGCCGTACTCGGGGTAGTCCCAGATGAGATTGAGGATCGGCCAGTCGCGCTCACGCTCCGAGCCCTCGTAGTGGGCCTTCACGCGCTTGCCGAGGTGGTGCATGAACCACAGGTCAGAGCGGGCATCGGCGGGCGGGTGCAGCGCCTTGTCACGGAACTGCACGAGCCGCTGCGTGTTGGTGAAGCAACCCTCCTTCTCGATGTGCGAGGCGGCGGGCACCAGGAACACCTCCGTCTCGATGTCCTCGGTCCGCAGCTCTCCCGACTGCACCTCGGGGCTATCCCGCCAGAACGTCGCCGACTCGATCTCGGCCATCTCTCGTACCACGACCCACTTCATCTTCGCGAGCGCGCGGCGCATCAGCCCGGCGTGCTGCGAGCCGACCGCCGGGTTCTGGCCGATCAGAAAGATGCCGTCGAGGCCGCCGTCGAGCGCCCGCATCATCGTCGAGAAATGCGAGTGGTTGCCGCTGATCTTCGGCAGCCGGCCGAAGCCATAGTCGTTGTCCTCGGTGGCGGCGTCTCCGAACCACGCCTTCAGCAGCGAGACGATGTAGTTGTCGAAGAACGACCACCAGCCGCGGTCGGCGCGGCCCGTGTCGACGTAGTCCTTCAGCGTCAGCTCACCCTCGCGCGCACGCGGCATGTTCAGGTAGCCCGGCAGCAGGTCGTACAGCGTCGGCACATCGGTCGATCCCTGAATCGAAGCGTGGCCTCGGAGCGCCAGGATCCCCCCGCCCGGCCGCCCGATGTTGCCGAGCAAAAGCTGGAGGATCGCCGCCGCGCGGATCATCTGCACGCCGGCGCTGTGCTGCGTCCACCCGAGCGCGTAACAGAAGGCGGTCGTCCGCTCGCGACCCGAGTTCTGGATCAGGGCTTCGGCGACCGCGTCGAAATCTCGGCGCGAGATCCCGCAGATCTGCTCGACCATCTCCGGCGTGTAGCGACTGAAGTGCCGGCGGACGATCTGAAAGACGCAGCGCGGGTCCTGGAGCGTCTCGTCGCGCTTGACGTCGCCGACGAGCATCCCCGCGCCGGTCTTCTTGCTGAATGGCTGCGACACGTGCTCGCGTTGGCCGGCCGCCGCTGCGACCTGGCCGCCCTCGTACATCCACGAGGTCGGGTCGTACATCCCGGTCTGCGGGTCAAAGCCGGAGAAGAGCCCGTCGAGGTCCTCGGTGTCCTTGAATTCCTCGTTGACCAGCGTCGCCGCGTTGGTGTAGTTGACGACGTACTCCTTGAAGTAGGACTCGGTCTCGATCACGTGGCGGATCAGCCCACCGAGGAAGGCGATGTCGGTGCCCGCGCGGATCGGGACGTGGAGGTCGGCGAGCTGGCTGGTGCGCGAGAAGCGCGGGTCGACGTGGATGATCCGGGCGCCGCGCTCCTTCGCCTTCATCACCCAGCGAAATCCGACCGGGTGCGCCTCGGCCATCGAGGACCCCTCGATCAGGACGCAGTCGGCGTGTTGGAGATCCTGGAGGTAGGTGGTCGCGCCGCCGCGACCAAACGAGGTCCCCAGACCGGGGACCGTGGAGCTGTGTCATATGCGCGCCTGGTTCTCGATCTGGACCGCCCCCATCGCGGTGAACAGCTTCTTGATCAGGTAGTTCTCCTCGTTGTCCAGCGTCGCGCCCCCGAGGTGCGCGAAGCCCAGCGTGCGGTCCACGCGCCAGCCGTGGCGGTCGGTGTCCTGCCAGCCGTTTTCACGGGCGGCGATCACGCGCTCGGCGATCATGTCCATCGCCTGCTCGAGCTCGAGCTCCTCCCACTCGGTCCCTCCCGGGCGGCGGTAGCGGACCTTCGTCAGCCGGCCGGGCTGCTGCACGAGCTGGCGTGAGGCCGACCCCTTCGGGCACAGGGTCCCCTGGTTGATCGGCGAGCGCGGATTGCCCTCGATGTCGATCAGCTCCCCGGCCCGGGTGTAGACGACCTGGCCGCAGCCGACGGCGCAGTACGGGCAGACCGACTCGGTCACCTTCAGCCCGGCGATCCGGGCGCCCGCCTTCCGCGTCTCATCCGACGCCGCGGTCTCCCCCATCCCCCAGTCCAGCGCGCGCCCCACGACAGGCAGCCTCCGTAGTGCCTCAAACGAACGCGGACGGGAACCAGGTCGCGCCATCCGGACCTAACCCTACTCCTCGAAAACCATCCATCCCGTTCACCAGAAGTGTCCTACCGGCGCCGGCGGCACCGCAGTCCCCGCGGCAGCCGTGGCTAACCTCAGGTAAGTGGCGAAAGAAGACGAAGAAAAGCCCGGCAACGTCTGGGTTCTGGACACCGAGACCAAGGGAACCGGCGCCAATATGGTGCCGCTGGATCGGGTCCTGCGAAAGCCCGGATCGTCGAGCGCCGTCCCTGGATTCGTGTTCCGCAAGGTCGAGCGCCGGCCCGAGGAGCCCGAGCCTCGAGCGCCCCGCCGCTTCAAGGTCGTCGACCTGATGACGCGCCGCGTGCTGGCAGAGGACACCGATGCGCGCGACGCCGTACGCGCGCTCGAGGACGTGCGCAGCATCGTCGACGTCAGCATCTTCGTATGGGAGCCCGTCGCGGAGCGCTGGCGGCTGCTCACCTTCGACGAGGGACGGATGCTGTGGGACTACCGCGGGCGGGTCGAGGAGCTCGCGCCAGCGGTGAGCTAAGCGAGCCCGGGCACCCTGACGGCGAACGTGGCCAGCACCTTTGCCAGCTGCTGCTCGCCGGCGCGGAGCACGCAGCTGGCGTGAACCAGCGAGCGACCGACGCGGTCGACTGTCGGGACCGCCTCGATCCACTCCCCCTGGCCGGTGCCCTGGAGGAAAGCGATGTGCAGGTCGGCCGTCCACATCGTCGAACCCGGCGGAAGCTCGGCCCTGACCGCGCGGCTGAGGGCGATATCGGCGAGGGTCGCGAGCAGACCCCCGTGGACCCGGCCGCCACGATTGGTGTGATGCTCCTGCACGGCCAACGCGAGCACCGGTACCGAGTCGCGCGTGTTGATGTACAGCGGACCAACGCGCTCACCGAACGGGCTCGGCTCCAGCGGCTCGAACCCGCCTGGAAGCTGGACGCCGGTCACGGCTCGATCACGTGGCTGGGATCGGGCTGCAGCTCCGGCGGAGCCTGGCTGTAGTCACCGAACGGCCCGTCGCGCCGCTGCACGACCGCGCGCACCCCATCGCTCTCGGCAACCGAGATGAAATCGCGCGCGTCGGGCGTGTTGCGCATCAACCCGTCGAGGATCGGACCGAGCGTCTGGGTCGACGCGATCCCCATCTGCTCGTAGGCGTGGTTAACGATCAGCTTCATCGCCGCCAGCTGCGAGGCCGGAATCAGCGCCAGCTCCGCGGCGCGCTCGGCGACCGTCCGCTCGAGGCGCTCGAACGGGACCGCCTGGTTGATCAGCTCGAGCTCCGCGGCCTCCCGTCCGGTGAGCGGCCGGCCGGTCAGCGCGTGTTCCTTGGCCTTCGCGAGACCGAGGCGGTAGATCCACATTCCCGACAGGTAGCAGCCCCACAACCGGCTGTAGGGGGTTCCGATCACGGCGTCCTCGCTGGCGATCACGAGGTCTGCGCACAGCGCGAAGTCGCTGCCCCCGCCCACACACCAACCGTGCACCTGCGCGATCACGGGCTTGGGGCAGCGCCACACGCTCATCAGCTTCTGCGTCGGGGCGAGCTGCTGGGCCGTCGCGCCGACGAAGTCCTTGCCCGGGTCCCAGGCGCCGTCGGTGGTGATCCCCTCGTCCCAGTGGTGAAAGCCACCGCCGAAGTCGTACCCGGCGCAGAACGCGCGCCCTGCGCCGCGCAGCACGATCACCTTGACCTCGGGATCGCGCGTCGCGACCGCGACCGCGCCCTCCACCTCGTCCGGCATCGGCGGAACGATCGTGTTAAGCCGATCGGGCCGGTTGAGAGTGATCGTCCCAACCGGCCCGTCGGCCGAATACAGAATCGTCTCGTAGTCGCTCATGCTCATCGCTCCTCGATCAGGAGCGCGAGCTTACGCCGCCAGGCGGAGCCCCTCCAGCTCAGGGCGTCCGGCAAGAGCCTCGAGCCCGCGCTCTTCGAGCCTACGGACCTGCTCGGTCGTGATCCCAAGCTGCATGGCCGTCTGCCTGGGAGTCCGGGGCTCGTCGCCCGTGAGGCCAAATCGAAGCTG
>DATKFF010000576.1:0-4125 GCA_035511595.1 Solirubrobacteraceae bacterium
GCGGCCCGGCCTGCAAATCCAACGGCACGCCCGAGGGCGAGGCGGTGATCGGGCAGGGGTTCAAGTACGACGCGAACGGCGACGTGGTGCTTGACCCGAAGACCTACGTCCAGCGCCGCACGCTCGACACGGGCTGGATCACGACTCCGCGCTACCGCTTCCGCTACGACGGCCGGATGGTGATGGACAACCTCGGTGTGTCCCCCGACGACAAGGGGCTCAGCAAGGACGACTACGGCCCGAGCATCATCGACCGCTGGAAGGGGCGCGCGTTCCAGCAGGCCCCGGGCGGCAAGACTCCGTGCTGCGGCTACGAGGACGAGCAGGTCAACTGGAACGGCTCGTCGATGACGATGGGCGTCAAGGTGGGTCCGGTGCGCGTCATCCGCGTCACGTGGGGATCTGACTCGGGCACCAACGTCACCCGTACCGACATCTTCTATGCCAACAGCGTTGTCCATCAGTTCGGGCTGCGAGTCCACCCGATCCCGCCGCTCGACGGGATCTACACGCAGTGGGACATGGCAGCCGGCCGGTTGACCACCTACTACAACCCCTACAACTCGAACGGGGTCCCGATCACCGGCATCAACCCGGTGCTGCTCGGCGACATCAACGCCCACATCGGTCCGGATGGCATTGCCGAGTCGAGCAACGACAAGCTCGGGCGGACGGTCGGCCCGATCAGCGTCGGCAACCCAAACAACCAGACGTGCACCTCGGACGCGTGCGTGTTCGGCTCGTTCAACGTCGGCGATCCCACCTATTCCGGCGAGGCCCCGACGCTCCTCTCCTGGGAGGAGATGACCGGATCAGCCGGAACGCTGGTCGAGAAGTGGCAGATCGACCCGAGCACCGTCAGCCCCGGCGGCGCTCAGGGGCTGGTCGAGGCCCAGCCGTACTACGTCGATGACTCGTGCTTCGACGACGGCACGGGCAACGACCCGGGCCCGCGCGTGATCCCGCGCAGCGACCACGAGCCGACGACATGGGGCTTCGAGGACGCGGGCGGGTCACCGGTGGCCGTCTCCCCCGCCCCCGCTCCGGCCGACCGCTACCCCGGCCTGGTGACGAGGGACGGCGAGACCTACGACGGCACCCAGGCCTACCAGCGCCGGTGCTGGAACCACCACCTCGACGGCAGCCCGTACAACATCCCCGGGACCGCCACGTACGACTCGAGCAAACCGGCCGAGGCCCAGGATCCGATCCCGGACCCGGCGTTCGGCCCGCAGGGCGACGTCCGCTACTTCCAGGGTGACATCGCGACCCACGGCCTACACCTGCTGTTCACGTCCGACTCGGACAACGCCGACGCGACCGTGCCGACCGACGAAGAGGACTCGCTCGACACCCAGCTGATCCTCCCGCCCAACCAAGGGGACGTCGGCCAGGCCGCCACCCAGCCGTACGTCACCCCGATCCAGGCCGCGGCGACGCCGTTCGGGTCGAGCTCGATCCAGGCGCCACAGCCCTACGTCGCGGGCTCAGGAGTCCCGAACACCCCAATCACCGGGACCGACTCGACCGGCTCCTCGAACCCGAACGCGCCCGACTCACTGGTACCGAGCGCCCCTTAGCGCCGGCATCGGCGGGCCTCCAGTCACACGCTCAGAACGGAAGCCCGCGAACGGCGACGCTCCCGTCGGGCCAAGTGGCGCCTGCCCGCAGCGCTCGCCACATCGTCCGCATCGGCATCTCGATGTCGCCGCCGGGCTGCTCCACCGTCACGGCTGAGCTGACCTCCGCGAACCCGAACTTGCGATAGAGACCGACGCGGTCCGGCTGGCAGAACAGGAACATCAGCTCGGGCCCGAGCTGTTCGGCGTGCAGGATCGCCGCGGTCACGACCGCGCGGGCATGGCCGCCGCCCCGATGCCGCGCGTTCACGATCACGCCGCCGAGACCGACCGCCGGGAAGCGAACACGGGCGGTCTCGACCTCGACCAGTACGACTCCGGCCGCCGCGACGAGCCGGCCCTGATCGTCGCGCACCGCGGCGTGCCACTCCTTGGGCCGCCAGCGCAGCGTGGAGCTCCCCGCGCTCCACGGATCGTGCTCGTCGCCCTCGAGCTCCGCTCGCTGCCGCTCCGTGATCGCTCCGAGCTCGATCAGCTCCATGCACGCCATCCAACCAGACGCGCAGGCACCGGACGGAGTGCGAGACAATCCGCCTTCAGATGAGCAGCACCGCGCATCCCGGTGATCCGGTGGTCACGAAGCTCAGCCCCCGCTCGGTCCCCGATACGGTCGCCCGCCTGAGCGATCTGGTGCGGTCCAAGGGCATGAAGCTGTTCACGGTGATCGACCACAGCGGCGAGGCGGCGGCCACGGGACTCGAGCTGCGTGACACGAAGCTCGTGATCTTTGGCGGCCCGAAGGCCGGCACGCCGGTGATGCAGGCGGCGCCGCTCGCAGCGCTCGACCTTCCGCTCAAGGTGCTCGTCTGGCGCGATGGCGAGCAGACCAAGGTCAGTTACACCGCGCCGAGTGAGCTGGCGGCTCGGTACGGCCTGAGCGACGAGCTGGCGGCCCGCCTGGCAGGCATTGAGGGTCTGACGGACGAGCTGGTCAGCGAGTAGGCGCCGGCTTCGCCGGCCCTACTCCAGTCCGAAGCGCTGTTGCTCCTCGATCGTCCGCTCGGCCGTCGGGAGCGCCTCCAGCCGCTCGTCTGGAATTGGCTTGCCGCTCTCGATCGAGAGCCCGTAGGTTCCATCCCTGAGGCGCGCCTCGGCGCGCTCGACGGCCAGAAGCTGCTTGCGGAGATCGTCCGCCTGGCCCTCGTCGTACTCGTCCTGGTAGAGGTCCTCGGTGTCGAGGTCCCCGGGCTCGACCTGATCGTCGCCCTCGAGCGGTCCTTCGCGCTCGAGCAGGGCGAGGGCCTGCTCGACGCGTTCGCGCTCGGTTGCGAGCAGCTGGCGCGCGCGCTCGGGATCCATGCGCGCAGCCTACAGAGCCGGCGGCCCTGCGTCCCGCGGCTTGCGCCCGTTCATCGCTGAGCATATGCTCGGCGTGGGGATGCCGCAGGGGCGAAGGGCTGCGTCAGCTTGACCAACTCAACCGAGGGAGTGGCTCAATGGCGACGATCACCCAGCGAGAGACCGACGAGATCGACGCGGCGAACGCGTCGGATCGGACCCCTGTCGTGTTCATCCACGGCCTGTGGCTGCTGCCGAGCAGTTGGGGCCCTTGGCGCGAGCTGTTCGAGCAGGAGGGATATGCGACGGTCGCCCCGTCGTGGCCCGACGACCCCGAGACCGTCGAGCAGGCGCGCGCCAATCCGCAGGTCTTTGCCAAGAAGACGATCCGGGAGCTCTCGGACCACGTCGCGGGCGTGATCGCGAAGCTGAAGCGCAAGCCGGCGGTCGTCGGCCACTCCTTCGGGGGCCTGCTGGCCCAGATCTCGGCTGGCCGGGGGCTCTCGGCCACCACCGTGGCTATCGACGCGGCGCCGTTCAGGGGCGTGCTGCCGCTGCCGATCTCGTCACTGCGATCGACGATGCCCGCGCTCGGAAACCCGGCCAATCGAAACCGCGCCGTGACGCTGACATTCGACCAGTTTCGGTACGGCTGGGCGAACGCGCTGACCGACGACGAGGCTAGGCGCCTGTACGACACGTATCACGTCGCAGCGCCAGGTGCACCGTTGTTCGAGGCCGCGACCGCCAACCTCAACCCGTGGACCGAGGACAAGGTAGACACGAGCAACCCTGAGCGGGGACCACTGCTGCTGATATCGGGCGCCGCAGACCACACGGTGCCATTCGCGATCATGAACGCCTCGTACAAGCGCCAGCGACACAACCCCGGCGTCACCGAGATCGTCGAGGTCCCGAACCGGGGCCACTCGCTCACGATCGACAGCGGCTGGCGCGAGGTCGCCGACAAGGCGCTGGCGTTCGTCAAACGGTTCGTCTAATCCGCCGTCGCGATCATCACGTCCGATGCCTTGATCACGGCGGTGATCTCGGTGCCCTCCGTGAGCCCGAGCTCGTCGACGGCCTCGACCGTGATCGATGACACGAGCCGCTGACCGGCAACCTCGACGACGACGTTTGCGATCGCCTCGCCCTTGCGGATGCTGGTCACGGTTCCGCGGAGCTGGTTGCGTGCGCTGAGCTTCAA
>DATKFF010000577.1:0-3207 GCA_035511595.1 Solirubrobacteraceae bacterium
GGTGTGACGCGACGTCGAACGCGGCGACGTCACCGAGGTAGCCACGGGACACGTACAGCGTGCGCCCGTTGGGCGACAGTGCCAGCCCCTGTACGTAGTTGACTCCCTTCGACTGGACCAGCAGCGGGTAGATCGCCGCCTGCATCGGGTCCTGCGGCGTCTTACCGTCGGGCGTCGTGTCGATTGTTCCGAGCACCCTCAACGCGTGCTCATCGACGAGGGTCACCGTGCCGTCCCGCAGGTTGCCGACGATGATCACCGGGCGGGCCTGGGCGCTGGCTGCAGCCAGCGTCAGTGCGCTCAGCAAAGCCGCCAGCGCGCAGAGCAGGCGTGTCACGAGGCGCACCGTCCAGCTGCTGGTCTCCTCCACCCCGCGACAGTATCCGCGCATCGAACCCAGGGTCAACTGCCGACCCCACGGGATGGTCAGCGCCGCCGTGGCTTGGCGGCTAGATTCCGCGGCCGCCGAGTGTCGAGCGCATCGTGCGCGCCAGACGCCGTGCGCGGTCGGTGCCGCGACGCCCCGCCCACGGGTGCGGCCCCTTCGCCCAGGGGTGCCAGCCGAGCGTCCCGTAGTGCTTGCGAATCAGTGCCTTGAGCTCACCGCGATGCTGGCCGCACGCGTAGCGGTGAGGGCCGTAGGTGCCGCGGCCGTGCCACGTCAGCCACCCCTCCGGTTCGGCGTCGACATACTCACCGTGACGCAGATCGAGAAGCTGGTGCTCCAGCGAGATCTGGGTCTCCGGGCCCGGCCGGACACCGCAGATCTCACAAGTGAAGATCACCTTGACGGGCATGGATCCACCGTAGCGCGCGATGTGAGCGAAGAGGCCCGCCGCGGCTTCGCCACACGGCACACGTTAGAGTCGAGCTCGTCGGGCACGCGCGACGACCGACCACGTTTCGAACATCCATGGATCTAGGGCTCGACGGCAAGGTGGCGGTGGTCGGAGCTTCGAGCAAGGGGCTCGGAAAGGCTTCGGCGCTCGCGCTTGCGCGCGAAGGCGCTCGCGTCACGATCTGCGCGCGAACGGAGACCGATCTCGAGACGGCTGCGGAGGAGATTCGGGATGCGACCCAGGCCGAGGTGCTCGCCGTCCCCGCCGATCTCACGAGAGCGGAGGACATCCGCAATGTCGTCATCAAGACGGTCGAGCGGTTCGGCGGCGTCGACGTACTTGTCAACAACTCGGGCGGCCCGAAAGTCGGCAAGTTCGGGGACCTGACCGACGAGGACTGGCGCCTAGGATTCGAGGTGGTCACGCTCAACTTCGTTCGCTTCGTCCGCGAGGTCATCCCCTACATGCGGGAGCGGCAGTGGGGCCGAATCATCGGGATCCAGTCGATGTCCGTGAAGGAGCCGGTCGAGTCGATCGATCTCTCCAACGGCATCAGACCCGGCATCGCAGGGCTGATGAAGGCGCTCATGCCGGACCTCGCAAGGGACAGGATCACGATCAACCTCGTGCTCCCAGGCTTGTTCCTGACGTCACGGATCCGCCCTGACCTCGACGAGCGTGCCATGCACGACGAGAAGGTCAGGCAACAGCTCGCACCGCTGGCGGCGACGATTCCGTTGGGCCGGCTCGGTGACCCGATCGAGCTCGGCCAGCTCGTCGCATTCCTCGCGTCCGAGCCGGCTTCCTACATCACAGGCGCCGTCTATCAGGTGGACGGCGGCAGGATCCGCTCCAATATCTAGGTAGGCGCCGATCGATCCAGTAGGGTCGCCGCGCTCGGATCGTGCGCACGGGGCACCTGATCCGACTGGGCGCGACACCGCGGCGTCCGGGACCTGCTCGCGGATAGCCGAAGAAAGGACGACACCTTGTCGATCCGTCGCTGCGCGACCCTGACCGCCCTGCTGCTCGCCCTGGCGCTGCTCGGCGCGGCTCCGGCGTTTGCCGCCACGCACATCTGGACCGGCCCCGCCAACGGCCAGTGGTCAAACGCCGCCAACTGGAGTGGTGGCGTGCCGACGAGCGGAGAGCCCGGCGGGACGATCGTCCAGTTCGGCGCCAATACGACCTCGTCGATGAACGTCGCCAGCCTCGTGGTCGACGAAATCCACTTCACCGGGGCGAACAACACGATCAGCGGCGACGGCACTACAGCGCTCGGGATCAATGGCACCACCCTCGTCCAGAACATCGTGTCGGACGCCGGCGGAAACACACTCGCCGCGACCCTGCCCCTAGCGCTGACCGGAGCGTCAACCGAGGCGGCGTCCGGCGCCGGCACGCTGACGATCGCCGGGAACACGAGCGGGTCCTCGGGGCTCATATTCGTTACTACAGGGGGCGCCTCCGCGCTGACCGGCAACAACTCCTACGCGGGACCCACGACCATCTCCTCGGGGACCCTGCACGTCAATAGCGCGGCCGGCGTCGCGATCTCCGGCTCCTCGCTCACGATCGGCACGGTTCAGGGAGCCAGCGCGCAGCTGTTGGACAACGTCCAATCGTCCGATATCAGCCCGAACACGGACGTCACCGTCAACAGCGACGGCGTGTTCAACTTCCAGTCGGAGATCGAGACCGCGAAAAGCCTGACCGTCGCCGGTGGCAGCGTCCTGGGCGGGACGCTGACGATGAGCGGGGGGCTGACGATGACCGACGGGACCGTCGCGATCGGGACCTCGGGTACCCTGTCCGCTGCTTCGCTAAGCATGACCGGCGGAGCGATCAGCGGTGCCGGCACGCTGGCACTCTCCGGCAACATCAGTGCGACGTCCTCGAATTCCGGGCCTGCGACTGTGTCGTCCTCGGTGCGGCTCACCGCCAGCCCGACGGTCACAGTCACCGCCGGCACCGCGCCCGAGTTCCAGATCACGGGCGTCATCAGCGAGACGGGCGGGTCCCGGAGCATCACGAAGGCCGGCAGCGGGACGCTGCTGACGAGCGCAGCCAACACGTATAGCGGCACCACCACCGTGTCAGCCGGGACGCTCGTGGCCAACGGCACCCAGAGCGGTCCCTTCTCGGTCGGGCAGAACGGGACGCTGTCCGGAGCCGGCACGTACGGGGCGACGACCGTCGCCGGCGTTCTCACTCCCGTCGGACCGGGAATGAACACGGGCACGCTCAGCTTCGGACCGACGGGCAGGCTCGACATGACGATCACCTCTGTCGCGCCCGCAGCGCTCCCGTCCGTCTTCGTCGCCGGGACGGTGTCGATCGATCCCAACGCCGCACTGAACCTGGTCGT
>DATKFF010000578.1:0-6324 GCA_035511595.1 Solirubrobacteraceae bacterium
GACCAGGAACCGATCCGGCACATCCCCTGCCCTAAGGCCGAATGCCACGCCAGCGCGTCACGCTGCGGACCCGGCAGCTTTTCCATCCGGTCCAGCATCGGCGCGCACAACTGCTGCAGCGCGGCGAACGCGAGCTCCATCTCCGACTCCACACCGGCAGCCCGCATCACCCGGAACCCAGACGCAGACCCGACCAGAGACTCCAATAGGGCCGTTTTCCCAACCCCCGGCTCACCGGTCACCACCAGCACCCGGCTCTGCCCACCACGCACCGCCGCGAGCAGGCCACCCAGCGCCTCGCGCTCGACGCGCCGGTCGTACAACACCTCCGCCGGCCCCTCGGTGACCATGCGCCACCGACCATACCGCGCCCCTGACCGCAGCCGTTGGTCGCTCGACTACGAGCTTTTCGGTTGCGGACTACGCGTTGCGTGATTCGAGCACCGCCGGTCGCTGCGACTGTCATCTCCCCACCGAAGGAGCGACATGACACGAAGCAAACCCATCACCTTCCTCGCGAGCGCAGCGGTGATACCGCTTGTCGCCCTGGCCGTTGCGGCCTGCGGCGGTGGTGGCGCCGCGACCGCGGCGGCGCCGAAGACATCGAGCGGCGCCTCGGCGACAGTCGGCGTCTCGAACAGCAACCTCGGATCGATCCTGGTCAACTCCGCCGGCCACACCCTGTACGAGTTCAAGGGCGACGTCGGCACCAAGAGCTCGTGCGCAGGCGCGTGCGCGACCGCGTGGCCGCCGCTGCTGGTCACAGGCAAGCCGACGGCCGGCACCGGGCTGACCGCCTCCAAGCTCGGGACGAGCAGCCGCTCGGGCGGAAGCCAGCAGGTCACCTACAACGGCCACCCGCTGTACATGTTCGTCAAGGACACGAAGCCCGGGCAGACGAACGGCCAGGGACTGACGGCGTTCGGCGCCTCCTGGTTCGCGCTCACGCCCTCAGGAAATCAAGCCTCCGCACCTGCATCGAGCTCGGGCGGCGGTGCCGTCTCCGGCGGCGGTGGCTACTAGCCAAGCGTCCAACCCCAGCACAAGCCAATCGTAGGAGCGAACATGACAAGCAGTGGGAGTAACTCGCACGAGCCGCACGTTTCAATCGGCCCCTTGGCTGACGCGCCAGATACGGCGCCCGTCGAACAGGACCTCGCGGCCAAGTGGCGGAGTGTGGTTGGGCGGCGCTCGTTTTTGAAGGGGGTGGGCTTGGCTGGTGCCGCGGCAGTACCTGGCAGTGCCCTGTTCGCGGGCGAAGCGATGGCTCGCAGCAGCGCTCTCACCAGGGGTGACGTTGCGATCCTGCGGTTCCTCGCCGCGGCCGAGCTGATCGAGAGCGACCTGTGGTCGCAGTACAACGAGCTCGGAGGGGTCAACGGCGGCAACCCGGCGTACATGGCGGCGCTGTCGAACCTCGACTCAGACATGCCGCAGTACATCGCCGACAACACCGACGATGAGATCAGTCATGCCGCGTTTCTGAACGCATACCTGCGCTCCAAGGGCGCGCAGCCGGTCAACCTGAACGAGTTCCGAACGTTGCCGAGCAGCAAGGCCACCGGCGCCAGGCAGATCGGCCGACTGACCAACCTGCAGTCGCTGGACGTCGATACGAGCTGGTATGTGCGGTACCGCTCGACCCAGAATCCCGATCTGGGCGCCACCTTCCCACAGGCAGTCAATATCCGTCGTGAGCCCGCGATTCCGCTCAACGACACTGACACTCCTCCTGGGCTCCCGGCGCCGGTCCCGCCGGTCGGTGCTCAGGAGACCCGGATGCAGGCGATCGCAAACACCGCGGGCTTTCACTTCGCGTTCATCGAGCAGGGCGGCTCCAGCCTCTACAGCATCATGGCGCTGAAGGCGAGCAGCCTCGAAGTCCTGCGGATCATCGTCTCGATCGGCGGTGTGGAGACAAACCACTTCTCCCTCTGGCATGACAAGGCCGGGAACGCGGTGGCACAGCCACTGGCGGGCGTCACCGACCCTGAGACCGGGGTCACCTTCCCGGATCTCAACGCCAAGGGCGGTGAGCTGAACCAGACCAACCTGATCCTCCCCGAGCCGTGCGAGTTCCTCCGCAGGAACCTGCCCGACTGCTCGGTCGTCCGCCCCACCCTTGACCGAAACGGCGGCGCCGTGGCGGCGATCGACGGTTTCACGGCCGATCGCCTGTTCGAGGGCCAATCGCCGAAGTTCTTCCGCACCGTGCGGCAGCTCGCGCGTGAAGCCGACGCTGCCAATCGTCAGGTCCACTAGCCCCCCGGAGGGCGCCACGAGTTCGGCGCCCTCAACTCCAGGGACCGGCCGCGGCTCCCCTCTCCTCCCCGCGGCCGGTCCCAGCCCAAGCAAAGGACAGCTCCATGCTCACCAACATCTTTCAGCCAACTCACCTGATCATCGTCTTGGCCGTCGCACTCCTCATCCTCGGACCCAAACGACTGCCCGAAGCCGGTCGTGCGCTCGGCCAAGGACTCAAGGAATTCAAGAGCTCCATCAGCCCCGCGCACGGCGACCACCCCGACGATGAGATCTCAGCAGCGCCAGGTTCCACGCCGGAGATTTGACGAGGGTTGACGAGGCCCTCGAAACCGAACAAGACAACAGGCTTGAAGGAGATGCGCGATGACGAAGCTGAGCCAGAAGCGCCTGGTGGACAGGCTGATGGAGGCATACGTCAGCTGGCGCGAGGCGTGCCTTCGGGTGAGCGATGCGTATCGCTCCTGGGCGAGCGAGACTGGCCCAGGCGTCACGTCCGCATTCGAGTGGTACATGGCGTCGCTCGAACAGGAGGAGCGAGCCGCTGACGTCTATGCCGGGCTGGTCCGGCGCGCCGGCAAGCTGTTTGCGCGCGAGGGTCGTCCAACCGAACCGCTCGGCGGGCCGGCGTGGGGAATTGGCCGGCCATGACTCCTGGCCGCCACGGTGGCCTCGCCAGAACCCCAGCTCATGAGCGCTTGCGCCCGGCGGCGCCTGTCCGCGGCCACCGTGTGGCGAGCGATCGGCGTCGGATCCTGTTGTGCGACGCCGACTCGCAGAGCCTGCGTGCGGTGCGGGTTCTGTTGCGTGCAGCGGGGTTCGAGGTGGATGCGACCCGCGCCGCGGCGGAGGCGCTCGACCGCGGGGCTCTCCGCCTGCCCACCGCGGCGATCATCGAGCTCGTGTTACCCGACGGCGACGGCGTGGAGGTATGCCGGCGCCTGCGCGAGTGGAGCGCGATGCCGGTGATCCTGCTGTCGGCCGTGTGCGATGAGGAGGCGCAGGTCCGTGCGTTCGAGGCCGGCGCCGACGATTACGTGACGAAGCCGTTTCGGCCACGCGAACTCGTTGCTCGCCTGCTTGCAAATCTGCGACGAGCCGAGCCCGGACCCGAGGAGCGATGTGTGCGACTGGACGGTCTCGAAATCGATCTCTCGGCACGTGTCGTGCGCCGCGACGGTGACGAGGCCCACCTCACACCGATCGAGTTCAAGCTCCTCGGGGTCCTGATGCAGAATCGCGGACGCCTGCTGACTCACAACGCGCTGTTACAGCAGGTTTGGGGCCCGGCGTACATGGACGCACGACAGACGCTGCGCGCGCACATCGCGAACCTCCGACGCAAGATCGAGCCGGTCGACGGCCGGCGCCTCATTCACACCGACCACGGGGTCGGGTACCGCTTGGCGATCGATCACGAACTCGTTCGCAGTCGCGTTTCCGCCTTGCACGACGCAAGCACTCGGGCCGCCCGCGCGCGGCCGACGCCTGACTACGAGGTTCCTGGGCGCGGACTACGCGTTGCGTGATTCGATAGGCGCTCGTCGCTGCGAGTGTCGATCTCCCCAACCGAAGGAGCGACATGACTCGCAGTAAGCCCCTCACCTTCCTCGCCAGCGCAGCGGTGATACCGCTCGTCGCCTTGGCCGTCGCGGCCTGCGGCGGCGGTGGCGCCGCGACCGCGACGCCACCGCCGGCACCGTCGAAGACAACCACCACGCCCACCACGAAGACTGCGACCGTCCGGGTTGCGAATAGCAGTCTGGGGCGGATCCTGGTCGACTCTGCCGGCCACACGCTGTACCTGTTCAAGGGCGACTCGGGCACCAGCAGCGCGTGCACGGGCGCGTGTGCGATGGCGTGGCCGCCGCTGCGAACCGGCGCCACCGCCGCGGTCGCCGGCGGCGCGAACGCCGCTCTGGTTGGCACCATTCCGCGGTCGGACGGGGCGTCGCAGGTGACCTACAACGGCCACCCGCTGTACACGTTCGTCATGGACCATAAGCCGGGCGACGTCCACGGCGAGGGCCTGACCGCGTTCGGCGCCTCCTGGTTCGTGGTTTCTCCTGCGGGCAACCAGATCTCAAGCCGGCCCAAGGCGCACGCCAGCGGTTCAGCGTCGTCGCATCCGGCCGCGCCCGCCGCGCCGCCCGCCGCGAAGCCCCAACCGGCTCCGGCGCCCCAGCCCGCTCCGCAAACCACACCGAAGCCGGCGCCCCCCGCTCCGCAGCCCGCTCCGCCCGTTGCGAAGCCCGCTCCGCCGGCCAACCCCATCCCCCAGAACGGCGGTGGTGACGGTGACTCGGATAACAACGGCGGGCCGAGTGACGGCGACGGGAACATCTGAGCGATGACACGGACGCGCGTGACCGTCGGCCCGGTTGTGGTACCCGTGGGAGCGGTGCTACTGCTCGTGGCTCTCGCCGGTTGCGGGGGATCGGGCCACGGCCGCGCGTTCGGCTCATTCGCCACTCATCTACGACCCGTAGGACTATGACCATGACTGTTCTTTCACCAACCAAGCGTCGGGTCACCCCCGGCTGGCCATCCACACGGACCCGCACGATCGTCACCCAAGCCCTCCGTTACCTCGGCGCGGTGGCGGTGTTGGCGACCGGTGTGGCCCACATCGAGCAGTATGCCGTCGACAATTACTCCACCGTGCCGACGATCGGCACCCTGTTTCTGTTGAACTTCATCGCCGCGATTGTGATCGCGGTCGGGTTGATCGCCCCGCTGGGACGCGTCGCCGGGCGCTACACGGACGCCGTCCGCGCTGTCCTCGCTGTCTGCGGGATCGGGCTCGCTGTTCTGTCGCTCGCCGCCCTGTTCGTCTCAGAGACCAGCGGCCTGTTCGGCTTCGTTGAGCACGGCTACCGAATGGCGATCGTGGTCGCGATTGTGGTGGAGGCCGCTGCCACCGTATTGCTGGCGGCCTTCCTGCTGGAGAACGGCACCGGCCTTTCGAAGATCCGGACGAACTCACGATGAGCCGCGTGAGGATGCCCCATTACCTCGTCCTGGTCGGGCTGTTGGCGGCGCTTGCGGCCGGCTGCGGCAGCGCGGCATCTGCCGGCGAGCGGATCTCCAGTGTGCCTGTGGCGTCCGCGGATCAGGCGAGCTCGTTGCAGCAGCAGTTCGTCAGCATCGTCAGAACGGTCTCGCCTGCCGTCGTACAGGTCCGCACGGCGGTAGCGCTTGGCTCGGGCGTCGTCTTCGACGCTCGGGGCGACGTGGTGACGAACGCGCACGTCGTCGGAAACGCGACGCGCTTCGTGGTCACGCTCGCCTCGGGCGACACACACCCTGCAACTCTCGTCGGCAAAGACGCTGGAACGGACCTCGCGGTGATCCGCATCACCGGAGCGCGCCCGCGCCCTGCGCCCTTCGCCGACTCGGCACAAGTCCAGGTCGGCGACCTCACGCTGGCGCTGGGGAACCCGCTCGGGTTGCTCTCCAGCGTGACCGAAGGCATTGTCTCGGCCGTCGGGCGCAGCGTCCCGGAACCTGACAATGTGACCCTTTCATCGGTCATCCAGACCAGCGCTGCGATCAACCCGGGGAACTCGGGCGGCGCGCTCGTAAACCTCTCCGGTCAGGTGATCGGGATACCTACCCTTGCAGCGTTCGATCCGGAGATGGGCGCCGCGGCGCCCGGCATAGGCTTCGCGATCGGAAGCAACACGGTCCGGCAGGTCGCAGACAGACTCGTGCGCTCTAAGTGAGTAACGCCGCTATCCGCTGGCAGCGCCCACCGTCTGAGTGATCTCGTCGATTGCGGCCTGCTCCGCGTCGCTGATTTCCTTCCCGCCCGCTCGGTTCGCGCTGGCCACCCGGTCAGCCAGCGTGACGACGAACCGCCGGTAATCCTCAAGCTCGTCGGGCGTCGCCTTGCGGTCGAGTATCTCGACGGCGTCGCGGAGATGCTCCAGCCCGTGTTGTTTGAGCTCGTCGAAGGACCGATAGCGATGATGGTCAATCTCCGGCTTGGCTGCGACGATCTCGTCAAGCAGCTCGCTTGCTCCGTGCTGTTGCCGGGCCTCCGCGTACGCGCGGGCGATT
>DATKFF010000579.1:0-4446 GCA_035511595.1 Solirubrobacteraceae bacterium
GCGGCGGCTTCGGCGGTCCGCCCCCCACAGGCGCGTTCCCCGGCGGCGCGCGCGGTGGCTTCGGCGGCGGCGGCACGCTGACGGCGGCGGTCACGTACGTCGACCAGCACGGCGGCGGGACGATCGGGGTCTCCAGCCAAAGCAGCGCAGCCACGGTGATCCTGTCCTCCGGAGGAAACGTCGCCGGGCTGGGTGGCTTCTCCGGCCGCGAGAGCTCGGTCACCGCGAGCTGGCTGGCGAGCGAGGTCAGCTCCGGCCGGCCGCGCTGGCTGCTCGCGGACGGCACGCAGGCGGGCGGGCTCCCCGGCGACACCCGCACCGGCAGCCAGTCGGCGTTCGCGATCGCGGAGCGCGTGGCGCGCAGGGTCACCGTCACCTCGAGCTCCGGGACCACGTTCACGCTGTACGACCTGCAGGGAAAGGCCGCGGCGATCCTCGCCGCCGTGCAGAGTCGTTGAACGCTGCGCTCAAGCCCCTCGCCCGGCGCTCCGATACGTACTGGATGGGGGCAAGGCTCTTGCGTGCGCCCGGCGGTCCGGTCGCTGTGATCGTCGCGGGGCTCGCGCTCCTCTGGGTTCCGAGCGCGGTCGCCTCGGCCACCGGCACCACCAACAGCACGAACTGGGCCGGGTACGCGGTCCACGGCAAGGGCGTCAGCTACCGGACGGTTCAGGGCACCTGGCGGCAGCCCGGCGCCGTCTGCACGCGCGGCCTGAGTACGTACTCCTCCTACTGGGTCGGGATCGGCGGATACAGCGAGACCTCGCAGGCGCTCGAGCAGATCGGCACGGAGATCGACTGCACCGCCGCCGGGCAGACCCGGTTGAGCACCTGGTACGAGCTGGTCCCAGCCAACGCGGTCGAGCTCCAGCTCTCCGTTCATCCCGGCGATCTGATGACCGCCAAGGTCACCGTCAACGGCAAGAGCGTTTCGCTCTCGCTCCAAGACGTGACACGCAAGCAGGGATTCTCGAAGACGCTGACGGCCTCGCAGATCGACACCTCCTCGGCCGAGTGGATCGTCGAGGCGCCGTCGGAGTGCGTGGGTCAGAGCGCGTGCCAGACGCTCCCCTTGGCGAACTTCGGGACCGCCGCGTTCACAGGCGCCTCGGCGACGGCGAGCACGGGTCACACCGGCGGCGTCAGCGACCCGGCCTGGCAGACGTCGAAGATCAATCTGGTTCCAGGCAGCGACCGTCTATTCATCGGCAACGGTGCGACCCCCTGGCTGGGCATCGCCACCCCGTCGCCAGTCGGCGCGGACGGCGAATCGTTCAAGGTGACCTACTCAAAGATCTCGGCCCAGGCTTCCGCCCGCGTCCTCGCTCACGCCGGCTCGGCGCCGCGTGCGGCGAACCTGAGGCACGCCGGCCGCCAAGCCTGAGGCGTCCCGGGGTCCCACACTCCCGGGTGTGGTCGCTGCTTCAATACCGGCAGTGCGCCGCCCACTCCAGATCCTCGCGTGCTCGGCAGCGCTCGCAGCGCTCGGGCTGCTGGTGGCAGCCAGCGCCCTGGCCTCAGGGACCGGCACCTCCGCGGGGGACCAGCAGTACGTCGATCCCCTGACCTCCACCACGTCGACCACCACGACGACCCACGCCTCGACCACGCCGGCGGCGAGCTCCAGCACGACCCCCGCGCCATCGAGCCCGGCGGTCAGCAGCGGGAGCACCACCAGCGCCCCCGCGACGACGACCCCCGCCTCGTCGAGCACCTCGCACGCCTCCAGCGGCACGCTTCCCTTCACCGGCCTGAACATCGAGGCCTGCCTGGCGGTGGGCGTCGGGCTGCTCGCGGCCGGGTTGGCGCTGCGCCGCGCCGTGGCCGCTGCTTAGTGGCGCGCGGCGACGTCGCGGCACCGCACGCGCGCGTCGCGATCAACGCGCGCGCCGCGGTCCGCGGGCAGATCGGCGGGGTCGAGCGACTGGCACGTGAGATGGTCTTGCGGCTGCCACGGCTCCGCCACGACCGCTACGACGTGTTCAGCCCGCCGAGCGCACTCGCCCACCGTGCCGGCCAGCTCTGGGAGCAGGCCGTGCTCCCGGTCCGCGCGGCCGGCCACGCGCTGATCTACTCGCCGGCGAACCTCGCGCCGCTCGGCTCGCGCCGCAACGTGCTGGTGATCCACGACGTCGCCGCGTTGCGTCATCCCGAGGCCTACTCGCCCGCGTACGTCGCCTACCAGCGACGGATGCTGCCCGCGCTCGCGCGGCGGGCTCGGTTGCTGATCACGGTCTCCGAGTTCTCAAAGCGAGAGCTCGTCGAGGCGCTCGGCGCTCGCCCGGACCGCGTGACGGTGATCCCCGAGGGGGTCGGCGAGCACTTCGGACCCGATGCCGACGTCGCGGCGGTTCGCGGCGCCTACGGCCTGTCGCGGCCCTACGTGCTGGCGGTCGGGACCGTCTCGGCGCGGAAGAACCTCGGGCTGCTCGAGCCCGCCGCACGTGCGCTACGCGAGCGCGGGCTCCAGCTGGTGGTCGCCGGCTCCGACCGGGGCTACCTCCGCGGCGCGCCGGTCTCGCTGCGACGCCTCGGGTACGTCGCCGAGGAGCATCTTCCAGGGCTCTACGCGGGTGCGCGGGCGCTTGCGGTGCCCTCGCGCTACGAGGGCTTCGGTCTCCCGTGCCTGGAGGCGATGGCCTGCGGAACGCCGGTCGTCGCTTCGGCCAGCGGCGCGCTCCCGGAGACCGTAGGCGAGGCGGGGCTGCTGGTCGAGCCGGACGACGGCGCGGCATTCGCCGACGCGCTCGTGTCCGTCGCCTGCGATGAGCACACCCGCGAGCGCCTCGCGGCCGCAGGTCTGCGCCGCGCTGCCGAGTTCCCCTGGGAGCGGACCGCGTCGCTGACCGACGCGGCGATCGACGGCCTGCTCGGCGAGCGATGACCGGGCACGCTCCGATCGGGAGCCAGGGGTGTTCAAGCGGTCGGGCATAAACTCGCCGCGATGTCACGACCCTCGCTGATCGGCTGGGCCACCGCCGCCGCGCTCTCGGCGGCGCTGCTGCTGTCGGCCGGCGCGCTCGCCTCCAAGCCCCGGTCCGCGGCATCCAAGCCCCGGTCCGCCTCCTCCAAGCCCGTTCCGCAGGGGTTCGTCGGGATGGTCGTCGACGAGCCGGTGTGGCCGGATCCGTTCGTCGAGCTCGGCCCGCAGCTGGACGCGATGGTCGCAAGCGGCGTCCAGGCGGTGCGCGTGGTGTTCGACTGGTCCACCGCCCAGCCATACGCGAGCTGGAGCAAGGTGCCCTCCGCGGAGCGGAGCGAGTTCACCAACGTCGGCGGGATCCCGACCAACTTCTCCGTGATGGACCAGCTCGTCGGGATGGCGTCCCAGCGAGGCCTGACGGTGCTTCCGACGATCCTCAACGCCCCGAGCTGGGACGGGCAGACCTACAAGGGCGGGCTCGTCGCGATCCCGAAATCCCCCGCACCCTACGCGGCGTTCGCGAAGGCGCTCGTGCGCCGCTACGGTCCGCGCGGGAGCTTCTGGTCGACCTACACGCAGGGGCCGAAGGTCCCGATCCGGATGTGGCAGATCTGGAATGAGCCGAACATCCCCGCGTTCTGGCCGCCGCAGCCGTACTACGCGCGCTACATCTCGCTGCTCAGGGCGGCGCACGCCGCGATCAAGGGCGCCGACCCGACGGCCAAGGTGGTGCTCGCTGGCCTGCCGAACTTCTCGTGGATCGAGCTCGCGCGGCTCTACAGCTACAAAGGCGCGAAGAACCTGTTCGACGAGGTCGCTGTGCACCCGTACACGAAGACCCCGCAGGGCGTGCTCACGATCCTCTCCTTCGTGCGATCGATCATGAACCAGTCCGGCGACCAGGCCAAGCCGATGATCGCCGACGAGATCAGCTGGCCGTCCTCGCAGGGCCAGACCACGCACAACACCGGCTATGACTTCGCGACGACGCAGGCTGGCCAGGCGCGCAACCTGGGCCAGCTGTTGCCGCTGCTGATGCAGAACCGCCTGCGGCTCGGCCTCGCCGGGTTCTACTACTACGACTGGGCCGGACTGGAGCGCCACAACGCGCTGGCGTTCGACTTCTCCGGGCTGTTCCGCATCGCTGATGGGAGCTTCGACCCAAAGCCCGCATTCGCCGTCTTCAAGCGCGACGTGCTGGCGATGGAGGGCTGCCGCGCCAAGGGCGCCCAGGCGGACGTCTGCCAGAAGTAACGCTCACGAGCCGGCGCACAGCGCATCGGTCGGCGCCGGCGCGGTGGCCGCCCGGAGCCCGGCGGCGAAGGCGGCGGTGCCCGGGGTCGCGCCGCCGCCGGGCGGGCTGATCCCGAACCAGTCCTGGGCGTTGCTCGGGTCGCGCTCGGGGGTCACCCATGTGTACAGGAGCGCGGCGGCGACGCCGCAGTCGAGGTGCCCCAGCGCCGCGAGTGTCAGTTGGATGTAACCGGGACGCAGCCGCTCGGGGAGGTAGTCGAGCGCCCCTG
>DATKFF010000580.1:0-2597 GCA_035511595.1 Solirubrobacteraceae bacterium
ACCTCGTACTCGCCGTAGTAGATCATCGTCGGCGGCAGCCCGGCCGGATCCGCGTAGGCCAGGTTGATCCGCGGATCTGTTAGCTCTATCCCGGTGCCGTCCAGCATGGAATCGCTGAAGCCGCGCAGCAGCTCACGACTCAGCATCTTGTCGGTGTTTGCGTTCGTGTCGATGGTGTTGTTCTTGAGCTCCATGTCGAACCAAGGTGAGATCGACAGCACCGCCCCTGGCAGCGGGGCGTTCTTGCGCTGTAAGGTCAACGCCAGGTTCACCGCGTAGTTCCCGCCGATCGAGTCGCCGGTGCTGGCGATCCGAGAGGGGTCGTAGCCTTGGTCGAGCAGCCACCGGAACGCGGCCTCGACGTCGTCGATCTGCGCCGGGAACTTGTCCTCCGGCGCGAGCCGGTAGTTGATGACGAGTGCCCGAGCGCCGGCCGCCTTCGCGAGGTGCCCGACGGCCTTGCGCTCCTGCCACATTGACGCCGTGACCGAACCGCCGGAATGGCTGTGCAGGAGGATGTGCTCCCTGGAGCTGTCGGCCGGCATCACCAAGATGGCGGGCACCCCATTCGCGGTCACGTCCCGGTAGGTGACGCCCTCCGGCTCGGGCGTGAGCTGATGCAGTCGCTCGGATATGTCCCGCCAGAGCTCCAGGCTGTCGGTCAACCCGAACCGGCGGGTCATGTCGGCGTAGAAGTCCGCGTATTGCGCGAGTTCCGGACTGCCCATGGCACTACTCCTTTACGTTGTGTGCGGGCCGTTCAGGCTCGAAGCGTGGCGGGCACGCCCGCCCATCGAATCCCGGAATTGCGTAGTCGTGACTCGAGCGTGTCCGCACGTACGCTGCGGCCGGCGAGCGCGGCATGCAGAGCCTCGTAACAGCGGCGGCATGACCGTTGCGGGTGCTGGCGGCGGGTCTATCGCAGCCGGTGCACGAGCTGTGTGCGCCATTTGACGTCGAGCTTGCGGAACGCCTTGCGAAGGTGGTAGTCGACCGTGTTCGGGCTGATAAACAGCTGAGCGGCGATCTCTCGATTGGTGCGACCTTCCGCCGCGAGGCGAGCGACCTGCGTCTCCTGGGGAGTGAGCTGGTCTCGCGTGTCCGGGGTGCGTCTCCGGGGATGCTCACCTGTCGCCCGCAGCTCGCGGTGTGTGCGCTGGGCGAACGCCTCCATGCCGAAGTCGTTGAACATCTCGTGAGCGATCCGCAACTCCTCGCGAGCGTCCGCGTGACGACGCTGACGTCTGAGCCACTCGCCGTAAAGAAGACGCGCGCGCGCGAGCTCGGGACGAAGCCGCGTACGGCCTAGTCGTTCGATCGCCTCGCGGTAGAGCGATTCAGCCTCGGCGCCCCCCGTCAGCAGCGCCTGCGAGCGGGCGGCGATCCCCAGCCCCCAGTCGGTGTCGCTTGCCTGGGTCATGTCCAACAGACGCCGGTGAGCCTCGGCCGCGAGCTCCGGTGTCCCGGCTCGAACGGCGGCCTCGATCAGCTCGACCATTCCCCAGCTCGACGAGTTCACGTCGTCTGGGTGTTCGGCCACTCGGACGGCTGCTGCGCAGGCCTCCTCGTAGCGGCCGAGGCCGTTGTAGAGCACTGCCTCGGCCCAATCGAGCACCGAGATCCCGATCCCTTCCCCTCGGCGCGTCAGTTCTTCGCGGCAGTCATCGATCAGACCGACGGTCTCAGCTTCGCGACCGCGCATTGCCGCGAGTCCCACCGCGGCGTACGGGGGTAGGTTGCCGCCCGTGGCCTCGGCCGCCGCCCGGATTTCGTCGACCAGTGAGGCTGCTGTCGCGAGCTCGCCCCCGAAGAAGTGCACGTGCGCGCGCATGCCGAGAGCGTGCGTGAGCTCGCCCAGCGCGCCAGTCTCACGGGCGAGCTGGACGTTTCGCTCGGATAGCGTCTCCCAGCGAACGTCGTCCCACAGAAGCACGGAGAAGATGGAGGCCAGCCACAGCCAATGCAGTTGCTCGGCCACGGGCATTTCAGCATCGAATGCCCTCTGTACCTGCCTCAGGATCGAAAGGGCAGGCCGATAGCCCTCGGTGAACAGTGTTGCCAGTCCGTCGAGCAGCAGGTCCGGCACGCGCTGGGGCCCCAACGGCTGGGGCGCGGCCACCGCCGCCCGCGCCACCTCGTGCACACCCGAGCCTAGACGGGCAAGCCGTCCGGCGAACATCGCCGCGGAGAGCGCCTCGAGGTAGGTCGCGCGAGCGAGGTCGAGGTCCACGCTCTCGAGCTCGCGCGCTGCATTGAGCAGGAGCGTCGGTGCCGCGCTCCCGCGCGTGGAGGCAAACGCGATCCGAGCGCGCAGCAGCTCTGCATGGGCCCGCTGGAGCTGGTCGGGCGAACCCGCCTCCGCTATCGGAATGAGCCTCAGCGCCGCATCGAACGCGCCGGCGTACAGATTCGCTCGTGCGGCGGCGAGCGCTCGGTCCGTCCTTAGCGCGGGGTCGCCGGTCAGCGCGACCGACCGCTGCAGAAACGCCGCCGCGGCGGCCAGCCCACCGCGCGCCTGCGCACGACCCGCCGAGCGCTCAAGCTCAGACGCCACCTCTTCGTCCGGTGCCGACGCCGCAGCGGCGAGGTGCCACGCG
>DATKFF010000581.1:0-3543 GCA_035511595.1 Solirubrobacteraceae bacterium
GACAAGGTGATCGAGCGGCGGATCGGCCACCAGGGGATCGGCTTCGGCGCGGCGATCAAGTCAAAGGATCAGCGCGACCTCGGCGAGCTGTTCGAGCACTGCCTGCCCGAGGACCTGATCCAGTACGGCCTGATCCCAGAGTTCATCGGCCGCCTGCCGGTGATGTCGGCGATCCACCAGCTTTCGCGCGACGAGCTCATGCAGATCCTGACCGAGCCGCGCAACGCGCTCGTCAAGCAGTTCCAGCGCTTCTTCCAGTTCGACGGGATCGAGCTCGTGTTCGCAGACGACGCGCTGACCTCGGTAGCCGACAAGGCGCTCGAGCGTGAGACCGGCGCCCGCGGGCTGCGCTCGATCATCGAAGAGGTGCTGCTAGAGGTGCAGTTCGAGCTGCCCTCGCGCCGCGACGTGCGCAAGTGCATGGTCACTCGCGACACGATCGAGAAGGCGACCCCGCCGACGCTCGTGACCGTGGCCGCGCCGGAAGAGGAAGCGGCCTAACCCCGGTCGCGCTGTGCTCGCGCCGGCTGATTCGCCGGCAGCGAGCAAAATCCGTATACCGTCCGGGCGTCCCGGGGTACGTGTGCGGACAGGGGTCGGAAAGCGAGCAAAATCCGCATACCGTCGACGGCTGCGACGCGACGTGTGCGAGTTACGCTCGGTCGACCGTCGCCCTCGACCCGCGAAATACACTCACCGTTCCGGTGAGTGACCTCGAAGCCAAGACCCGCTACGACCCCGCCGAGGTTGAGCCCCGGATCGTGAGCAGGTGGCTGGATTCGGGCATCTTCCACCCCGAGCCCGAGGGCACGGCGGCCGAGAACTACTCGATCGCGATCCCGCCGCCGAACGTCACCGGGTCGCTGCACATGGGGCACGCGTACCAGGACGCGGTGATGGACGCCCTGATCCGCCGCCATCGGATGACCGGGCAGCGGACCAAGTGGATCCTCGGGACCGACCACGCCGGGATCGCGACCCAGACCCAGGTCGAGCGGCTGCTGAGCGCTGAGGGGACCAGCCGCGAGGCGCTCGGCCGGGACGCGTTCGAGCAGCGGGTGTGGCGCTGGCGTGACGAGTACGGCGGCCAGATCATCGAGCAGCTGAAGCGGTTCGGCGCCTCGTGCGACTACGAGGACGAGCGCTTCACGCTCGACCCCCGGTACGCCGAGGCCGTCCTGCGGGTGTTCGTCGCCCTATACGAGAAGGGCTACATCTACCGCGACCGCTACATGGTCAACTGGGACCCCGGCAGCCGCTCGGCGATCTCCGATCTGGAGGTCGAGGACCGCGAGGTCACCGACACGCTCTACTACGTCGACTACCCGCTCGCCTCCGGCGAGGACGTGATCACGGTCGCGACCGTCCGTCCGGAAACGATGCTCGCGGACGTCGCGGTCGCGGTCAACCCCGAGGACGAGCGCTACGGCGAGCTCGTTGGGCAGACGGCGATCCTGCCGCTGGTCGGGCGCGACCTGCCGATCATCGCCGACGAGTACGTCAAGCCCGAGTTCGGCACCGGCGCGCTCAAGATCACGCCAGGGCACGACCCCAACGACTTCGAGATCGGCCGCCGCCACGGGCTCGAGCAGATCAGCGTGATCGGCGAGGACGGCCGGACCAACGACGAGGCCCCACAGCGGTTCCGCGGCATGACCGTGATCGAGGCCCGTGAGGCGGTCGTCGCCGAGCTCCGCGCGCAGGGCCTGATCCGCCGCGAGGAGCCCTACCTACACACGGTGCCCTACTCGCAGCGCTCGGGCGAGCGGATCGAGCCGCTGATCTCGCTGCAGTGGTTCATGGCGATGGACGAGCTCGCCCGGCCCGCGATCGAGGTCGTCCGCGACGGGCGCGTGCGCTTTCACCCGCCGAGCAACACCCGCGTCTACATGGACTGGATGGAGAACATCCGCCCGTGGGTGATCTCACGTCAGCTGTGGTGGGGGCACCGGCTGCCGGTCTGGTACCGAGGCGAGCAGACGTACGTCGGCGTGAGCGCGCCGGAGGGCGAGGGCTGGGAGCGCGACCCCGACGTGCTCGACACCTGGTTCTCGAGCGCGCTGTGGCCGTTCGCGACGCTCGGCTGGCCCGAGCAGACGCCCGCGCTGCGCGCGTTCTACCCGACCGACGTGCTGGTCACGGCGCGGGACATCATCTTCCTGTGGGTCGCGCGGATGATCATGATGGGCCTCGAGTTCACAGGCGAGATCCCGTTCTCGGACGTCCACATCCACGCGATCATCCAGGCCCCCGACGGGCGGCGGATGTCGAAGTCGCTGGGAACCGGGATCGACCCGCTCGACCTGATCGACGGGGGCCCGCGGCCGCCGGTGTTCGACGAAGGCGGTTCGTTTCCCGCCTACGGCGCCGACGCGCTCCGTTGGGGGCTGCTGGCGATGGCCTCCTCCCAGGACGTGCGCTTCAGCGAGGAGCGAATCGCGCAGGGCCTACAGCTCACCAACAAGCTCTGGAACGCGGCGCGGCTGATCCTGCTGGGGGTGGGGACCGACGCGCGTCCGGCGATCGACCCGATCGCGGTCGAGGACCGCTGGATCCTCTCCCGGCTCGAGCGCGCCAAGGACGAGGTGAGCGGGCGGATCGACCGCTATGACTTCGCACACGCCGCGCTGTCCCTTTACGACTTCGTCTACGGCGAGCTGTGCGACTGGTACCTGGAGCTGGTCAAGCCGCGGCTTCGGGCCGGCGAGCGAGAAGTCGCCGCGACGCTGCTGCACGTGCTGGTCGAGACACTCGCGCTGGCCCACCCGATCATCCCGTTCGTGACCGAGGAGATCTACGGCTATGTGCCCGGGACCGAGGGGCTGCTGGCGGCGGGGATCGACTCCCAGACGGCGCGCGTCGACCCGGACGCCCAAGCGGCGATCGCGCGGCTGATCGAGGCGGTCCAGGCGGTGCGCGCGTGGCGGGACTTCTCCGAGGTCAAGGCCGGCGCGACGCTGCAGGCAGGGCTCGCGGCGGAGGGCTACGAGGACACCAGGGAGCATCTGGCCCGGCTGGCGCGGCTGGTGTTCACGGATCCGGATGGGGAGGTCCCGGTGGCGTCGGTTGCGATTCCGGGTGGCGCGGTCGAGCTCCTGCCGAGCCACGAGCTCGACCTCGGCGCGGCGGAGCGCAAGCGTGAGGCGCGGCGCGGGGTGCTCGGGGCCGAGATCGACCGCAGCGAGCGCAAGCTCGCAAATGAGGGGTTCGTCGCCAAGGCGCCCGCCGGGGTGGTCCAGGCGGAGCGCGACAAGCTCGCCCAGCTGCGAGCGGAGCTGGAGACGCTTTGACTCCCGAAGAGGCCGAGCGCTACCTGCGGTCACTCGAGCTGTTCGGGATGCGGTTCGGACTGGACCGCATGCGCCGGCTGATGACGGCACTCGGCAACCCGCAGCTTCGGTTCGACTCGATCCACGTGGTCGGGACCAACGGCAAGTCCTCGACGGTGCGGATGATCGCGGCGATCCTCCAGCGCCACGGGCTCAGCACTGGCGCCTACCTGTCCCCGCACCTGCTGTCCTACTGCGAGCGGATCCGGATCGA
>DATKFF010000582.1:0-2086 GCA_035511595.1 Solirubrobacteraceae bacterium
CGGGCCCGCGTGGAGCCAGCACCCCCCGCGCGAGCGCGGAGAGATCCTCCGCCGGGCGTTTGACACGATCATCGCGCGAGCCGACGAGCTCGCGCTGCTGATGACCCTCGAGATGGGCAAGCCGCTGAAGGAGTCGGAGGCGGAGATCGTGTACGCCGCCGAGTTCCTGCGCTGGTTCTCCGAGGAGGCGGTGCGCATCGACGGCCGCTACGCGGTCTCGCCGAATGGGCAGGCTCGCCTGCTGACGATGCAGCAGCCGGTGGGGCCGTGCCTGCTGATCACGCCTTGGAACTTCCCGCTCGCGATGGGGACACGGAAGATCGGGCCCGCGATCGCCGCCGGCTGCACGATGGTGGTCAAGCCCGCCCAGCAGACCCCGCTCTCGATGCTGATGCTGGCCAAGATCCTCGAGGAGGCCGGCCTCCCGCCCGGCGTCGTCAACCTCGTCACGGCGTCGTCATCGAGCGAGACGATGGCGCCGCTGATCGCCGACCAGCGGCTGCGCAAGCTGTCGTTCACCGGCTCGACCGAGGTCGGCCGCAAGCTGATGGCGCAGGCGTCGGACAACCTGTTGCGGCTGTCGATGGAGCTCGGCGGTAACGCCCCGTTCATCGTGTTCGACGACGCCGACATCGACGCGGCCGTGGCGGGCGCGATGATCGCGAAGATGCGCAACATCGGCGAGGCCTGTACCTCCGCCAACCGCTTGTACGTGGGCGACAAGGTCGCCGACCAGTTCGCCGAGAAGCTCGCCGAGAAGATGGGCGAGATGAAGATCGGACGCGGGACCGAGGAAGGCGTGCAGGTCGGCCCGCTGATCGATGAGAACCAGCGCAGCAAGGTGGCCGGACTCGTCGAGGATGCGATCGGGCGCGGCGCCAAGGCGGTCGTCGGCGGCCACGCCCGGGACGGCGCCGGCTACTTCTTCGAGCCGACGGTGCTCACCGACGTACCCGACGACGCCAACCTGCTCCGCGAGGAGATCTTCGGTCCGGTGGCTCCGATCAAGGGCTTCGGCGACGAGGACGAGGCGATCGCGGCCGCCAACGACACCGAGTACGGCCTGGTCGCGTACGTGTTCACGAACAACCTCAAGCGCGCGCTGCGCGTGATCGAACGGCTCGAAACCGGCATGGTCGGCCTCAATCAGGGCATGGTCTCGAACGCCGGCGCCCCGTTCGGCGGCATCAAGCAGTCGGGCTTCGGGCGCGAGGGCGGCTACGAGGGCATGGAGGAGTACCTCGAGACGAAGTACGTCGCCGTGAACCTCTGATTGCAGATTTCCCGCCGGCTTGCCGGACCGATTACCGTTCGTCCTACGTTCACACGCGGTTGACACGCTCCGCGCCTCCGGAGCGTGTCGGACGAGGGCACCGACGGAGGAGGGCGGCAGATGAGCCACGAGACCGAAGCACCCCCGGATCCGGCGACGGCGACGGCGGATCCGCCCGTCACCGCTCGGCGACAGAGGCTGACCAAGCCCTCGACGCAGCCGGCGCCGAAGCCGTCGGCGCCGGCGGATGAGGGCGATCCCAATCGGAGCATGAGCGTCGTCAGCCAACTCATGCAAGAGGGCAGCGACGAGACGCAGGCACTGCTCGACGCGGTCGGGCTACGCGGGAATCTGAGCGGCGAGGCGCGGGACATCGCACGCCTGATCGAGCGCCGGCTCGCGGTGATCGCCGCTGATCAATACAACAGTCCCCACGCACCCGCCATTGACCACCTCGAGATACAGCGAGCGTTCCTCGAGCATCGTTTCGTCGGACCGTTGAAGGCTTACGAGCGGACGTTTCGCGGCTACTCGGTCCTAGACAACTTCCTCAATGTCACGTCGATCCTCGCCGGCCTCCTCGCGTCGCTGGCCGCCGCGCTCGAATGGCCCAAGGTGTGGGTGATCGTCGCCGGCCTCGTCGTCGGCGGGCTCCAGAGCTTGAGCCAGTGGCTCAAGCCGTCGAGGCGCTCGACTCGCCGCGGGCTCGCCGCGAACGCCCTGCGCTCGGAGGGATGGGCGTTCCTCCAGAGCCGGGACCGCTACAAGGGCAAGGACGACGACCCGGCGGGCGCATGGAAGCTGTTCTGCGAT
>DATKFF010000583.1:0-2993 GCA_035511595.1 Solirubrobacteraceae bacterium
CCTCTACGGCATGCCCGCCACCTACGACGAGGCCGGCAACTACGAGTACCCCGAGGGCTTCGACCCGGAGACCGGGGAGTGGCTGCCGGGCTACGACACCCAGCGCGAGGAGTGGGAGCGGCAGTACGCCGAGGCCCGCGCCCGCTTCGAGGCGCACCGCCGTCAGGTGGAAGAGTCCCGCGCCAAGGCCGAGGAAGAGGGCGGCGAGGCCGAGGAAGGCGTGGCTGCCAGCAGCAGCTCATCTTCTTCTTCGTCTTCGTCGAGCACGCCCGCGGCCCGGCCGCGCGGCGGCCGCAGCGCCACGCCGCAGGACTCCGCGCCCGGCGGCACGCTGGCCTCCGACGAGGCCCTGGCCGCCCTCCGCGACAGGCTCTCCGGCCAGGCGTAACGCGCACCGCTAACGCTGGCCCCCGGCTCCATGACCCTGGAACCGGGGGCCAGCGCCGTTTCCGCTTCGCTCCCATGCCGCTCCCGCAGCCGTGCTGCTCCCGCCCATCCTCCGCTCTCGACCCCAAGCCCCTCCTTCGTCACAGACGTTCCTGCACCCCCGTCGCGCCCCAGCCGTAGCAGCGACAGGATTCGGCTTTTCACATAGGGCGCGAAAAGTACCAAAATGCGTCCGATATGTCCGTTTTTCCGGTCGCTTTCGCGCCCTAAGTGAGGTCGCGACGACCGCTGGCGCGGGACTCGAGGGTCGCCCAGACGTCGGAGACGCGGCGGTCCAGGTCTTCTAGGGTGCCGGAGTTATCGATTACGATGTCGGCGACCGCCAGGCGCTGGTCGCGGGTCGCCTGGGCGGCCATTCTCGCGCGGGCCTGGTCTTCGGCCATGCCGCGCCGAGCCAGGCGCTCGACCTGGGCCTCCGGGGGGACGTCCACCACGATCACCAGGTCGAACTCTTTGCCCCTGCCGCCTTCGGCGAGCAACGGCACGTCGTGCACGATGATCACGCCGTCCCCGGCCGCCTGAACGGCGGCTTCCTCTGCGGCGCGCATGTGGTCGTGAACGAGGGGATGGACGATCGCGTTGAGCTTCCGGAGGGCCGCGTCGTCGGCGAACACGATCTCAGCGAGCTTCGCCCGGTCCAGCGACCTGTCCTCGCGCAGCACGCCTGGACCGAAGGTTTCCGCGATCCTGGCGAGGCCCGGTGTGCCTGGTTCGACGACCGCGCGGGCGGCCTTGTCCGCGTCGAGGAGGACCGCGCCGCGCGCGGCGAGCCGACGGCCCACCTCGCTCTTGCCCGATCCGATCCCGCCAGTCAGCCCGACCCGCAGCACCCGGCTCACGTCCCTTCCCGCCCCGCAGATTGCGCAACTGAACACTAATAGAACAGGTTGATCGCGCAACCGGCAGGTGCGCACGGACGGGCCTTGACTTCGTACCGCAAAGCGAGCTCGACGGTCTCTAGGCCGGCCAGGAATGTCAGACCCCCGCCATAGAGTTGAACGGTGAGCCCCCGCTGGAGAGCGGCGGCGAAGGAGGAGGTGGCGCCGTGCGGCCGGTAACGGACCTGCAGCGGAAGGTGGCGCCGTTCCGGGTAGTCACGGACATGGTTCCCGCCGGGGACCAGCCGACCGCGATCGCCGAGATCGACAAGCGGATGCGCGCGGGCGAGAAGGACATCGTGCTGCTCGGCGCGACGGGCACAGGGAAGACGGCGACGGTCGCGTGGGTCGCGGAGAAGCTGCAGCGGCCCGTGCTGGTCATGCTGCCCAACAAGACGCTCGCCGCGCAGTTCGCTAACGAGCTGCGCGAGATGCTGCCGGACAACGCGGTCGAGTACTTCGTCTCCTACTACGACTACTACCAGCCAGAGGCGTACCTCCCGCAGACCGACACCTACATCGAGAAGGACTCCTCGATCAACGACGAGGTGGAGCGGCTGCGGCACTCGGCGACGAACTCGCTGCTCACCCGGCGGGACACGGTCGTGGTGGCCTCGGTGTCCTGCATCTACGGCCTCGGCACGCCGCAGGAGTACGTGGACCGGATGCTCACGCTGCGGGTCGGTGACACGATCGAGCGCGAGGCCCTGCTGCGGCAGCTGGTCGGCATGCAATACAGCCGCAACGACATGTCCTTCACCAGGGGCTCGTTCCGGGTCCGCGGCGACACCATCGAGATCATCCCGCAGTACGAGGAGCTCGCCGTCCGGATCGAGATGTTCGGCGACGAGGTCGAGCGGCTGTCCACGCTGCACCCGCTGACCGGCGAGGTGATCAGCGAGGACGAGGAGCTGTACGTCTTCCCCGCCTCGCACTACGTCGCGGGCGAGACGCGGATGGAGCGGGCGATCGCGGGCATCGAGGCCGAGCTTGGCGAGCGGCTCGCCGAGCTGGAGCGCGGCGGGAAGCTGCTCGAGGCGCAGCGGCTGCGGATGCGCACCACCTACGACATCGAGATGATGCGCCAGGTCGGCAGCTGCTCGGGGATCGAGAACTACTCGCGGCACATCGACGGCCGCGAGGCGGGCAGCCCGCCGAACACGCTGCTCGACTACTTCCCCGAGGACTTCCTGCTCGTGATCGACGAGTCGCACCAGACCGTGCCGCAGATCGGCGCGATGTACGAGGGTGACGTGTCCCGCAAGCGGATGCTCGTCGAGCACGGCTTCCGGCTGCCGAGCGCGATCGACAACCGGCCGCTCACCTGGGACGAGTTCGGCGATCGGATCGGGCAGACCATCTACCTGTCCGCGACCCCCGGCCCGTACGAGCTGCAGCGGGTCGGCGGCGACGTGGTGGAGCAGGTGATCAGGCCGACCGGACTGGTCGACCCGCAGGTCATCGTCAAGCCGACCAAGGGCCAGATCGACGACCTGCTCGAGGAGATCAGGCTGCGGACCGAGCGCGACGAGCGCGTGCTGGTCACCACGCTGACCAAGAAGATGTCCGAGGACCTCACCGACTACCTGCTGGAGAACGGGGTCCGCGCCCGCTACCTGCACAGCGAGGTGGACACGCTGCGCCGCATCGAGCTGCTGCGCGAGCTGC
>DATKFF010000584.1:0-12188 GCA_035511595.1 Solirubrobacteraceae bacterium
CGAAAGCGTGGTCGAGATCCGCGCATCCCCGTCGCTCCGTAGCGGGACCGAATTGCTCGTCCCGACCGGCGTGGTGCTTGCGTCGCAATACAGCGACGCGCTCACCGTCTTCACCGGTCCTGTCGTGCCGGCACCCGGTCCGGACGGGATCAACAACCCGCGAATGCGAACCGTGAACCGGCCATCGCTGCGTACCTTTGCCTCGCCCGAGCGGAGCACCCATGGGACTCCGCCGGCGACAGCACCGAGCAGCGTGGGATCGGTCGGGACGCTCGGAGCAAGCGGCGTCTTCAGCAACACCCCGTTGCCCTCCTGCCGATGACCTGTTCCATGAGAGCCCTCATCGCCGAGCGCGGTCACCGCCGTCGCCGCCGATCCGCCGAAGGCAGACGCCGTCAGCAGCGCCACAGCTGTGCGCTTCGATATGTACATCAGATCCTCCGTCCTGTGTGTGGCACGCGGCCGGACGGCCGCGCAAATAGCCGTACCCAGCGAGGACGCCTGTGGCCTGGGATCCTTCCATCGCGTCGAACTTCGGGGGGCATTGCGGGCCACCACCTGACTCGGATAGGCTCATGCTCGCTTCCAACCACCAGTGCGAAGAGAGGTCTCGATGCCGCCAGCCAGGAAGTCCGCTCGATCCTCGTCGCGTGCGCGCGCCACCTTCAAGGAGCCAGCCGCGCTCAAACGTTTGCGCACGTCGCTCGACACAGCCCAGAAAGCGCTCACGGATCTGCGTGAGCAGGCCGGACGCTCCGCCGGTCAGAGCACACGGGACCTGCACAAGGGTGTCGGCACGTTCGTGTCGAACGCGCGGCGAGACGCGGGCAAGCTCAGCAACGCGCTGGCGAAGGACTTCGATCAGGCGCAGAAGCTGCTCGCGAAGGCCCCCGCGGCGGCCTCCAAAGCGACGGCGAGCCGGCGTAAGCCCGCCGCCAAGCGCACAAGCCGTAAGGCAAGCTGACCGCACGCCCGCTCGCCGGGGCGCCGAGCGGCGAGGACTCGCCTCGCTAGGCTCGGTTGATGGCGAACCTGCCGTCCGAAGAGTTGCCCCCCGAGGCGGGCAAGCTGCCGACCGGTCGCGTTGCGAGGACGGCGCGGGTCGGTGGACTGGTCACGGGGCAGGGAGTTCGGTGGGCCGGGATGCGAGCCGCCAACAGAGTCCGGACGCCCGAGCGGGCCGCGGCGGCCGAACGCGACCGCACCGCGGCGCTCGTGCGCCAGTTGGTCGAGCAGCTCGGGCAGATGCGCGGCGCGGCGATGAAGGTCGGCCAGATCATCTCGATGGTCGAGTTCGACGGTCTGCCGGAGGATCAGCGCGACGAGCTGCAACAAAAGCTCGCTTCGCTACGCGACGACGTCCCGCCTGTTCCCTTCGCGCGCCTCGAGAAGCTGATGCGCCAGGAGCTGGGCGCGCCGCTCGAGCGCGTCTTCTCCGACTTCGACAAGCGAGCGTTCGCGGCCGCATCGATCGGCCAGGTCCATCGCGCCACGACGCTCGACGGCCGAGAGGTCGTCGCCAAAATCCAGTACCCCGGCGTCGCCGAGGCGGTCGAGACCGACCTGCGTAACGCAATGATGCTGCTGCCGCTCGTCAAGCGGTTGGCACCGGGGCTGGACGGCAGGGCGCTCGCCGAGGAGCTCCGCGAGCGGATCGGGGAGGAGCTCGACTACGAGCTCGAGGCGCAGAACCAGCGCCGCATCGAGCGGCTGATGCGTGGGCATCCATTCATCCGCGTTCCCCGCGTCTACACGGACCTCTCGAGCCGGCGGGTGCTGGTGTCCGAGTACGTTGAGGGGGAGCGGTTCGAGGTCGTGCGCCGGGCGGACGAGGCGCAGCGGGACCGATTCGGCGAGATCGTGTTCAGGTTCTTCTTTGGTCTCCTGTATCGCGATCGGGTCGCGCTCGGGGACCCGCACCCGGGCAACTATCTGCAGGGAGCCGACGGCCGCGTCTGCTTCCTGGACTTCGGTTTGGTTCGCGACGTCGACGCCGAGCGCGTCGCCGCCGAGCGGGCGATCGCCCTAGCGGTCCGCAACCGCGACGCGGACGCCCTCAAGGCGGCTCTGGTTGAGGGCGGCTACCTGCCCGCGCCGCGGGCGGACGCCGTCGACGCAGACTTCGCGCTGCGGCTGATGCGACGGGCCACGAGGTGGTACGCCGTGCCCGGCATGCATCGCTTCTCGCCCGACCAGTCGAGGCGGGGCCATGAGCGCGAACGTCCCGACGCCGAGCAGCGCGACGCGATCAAGGCCCAGATCAACCAGTTCACTGTGCCGCCCGATGCGATCCTGATCCGGCGGATGCACGGGGTCGTCGGGATCGTGCTCGGTCAGCTCCGGGCGGGCGCGGACTGGGGCGCGATCGCGGCCGAGTATCTGCACGGCGAACCGCCCGCTACGCCCCTGGGGCAGGCCGAGACCGATTTCTTCGCCCGACGGTCAGCGAGCGTGAGACCTCCCGCCCGCTAGCCCAATTGCCTCCTCTGACCGCCTCGACGGCTGTCATGGGAAATTGAGGTTCGGTCATTAGGATCGCTGACCAATGGCGGGAGATCCGATCAGCCGGGCGCGCCCGTACCAAGTTCGCGCGCTGGAGCGCGGCTCCGGGAATGGCGTCGGCGACGGAGCGCCCGCATCGACAAACGGCAGCGCCGTCGCGCAGCAGCACGCCCCGCGGACCGCGCCGCCCAAGGCCGACGCCCCTCGGGAGACGGAGAGCCTGCGATGGGTGCTCGTCCGACTCGCCCCGCTGTTTGGAGCGTTTCTCATCACGTGGCTCGTCTCCGGTACCGGCGGCAAGCCGATCAGCGACGAGGGGCCATTCCTGGCCGCGGCGCGGCGCCTGCTGCACGGGCACTACGCGCTCACGTCCGCGATGGACGGCACGAAGTACCTGTGGCACGGCCCGGGACTACCAGCCCTGATCGCACCCCTTGTGGCGGTGGGAACGCCGCTGACGGTGATCCGACTCGTCGGACCGGTACTACTGTTTGTGGCGGTCGTTGTCTTCTACCGCCTGCTGCGACTACGGCTCTCCCGGCGCGCCGCATTGGTCGGCGCCTATGCGCTCGGCCTCTACGGGCCGATGTACGAGGGGATCACCTCCTCGTTGCAGAAGGAGCCCCTCGCGCTCGTCATGTCCGTGATCGCCCTCTACGGGACGGCGCACTACGTGATGGACGGCCGGCGCCGATATCTGGCTCTGGGCGGCCTGGCCCTCGGGGGCCTGGCGATGACCCGGCTCGAGTACGGGTGGGTGCTTCCGGCGCTGCTCGCCGTCGCGGTGATCTGGTGGTTGGTCGCGGGCCTTCGCCACGGCGCCGCGTCCTCACGGGCGCGCACGGCGCGCCGTTGGAGCATGGTCTGCGGCGTCGGACTGCTCGCCTGCGTGCCCTGGCTCGCTTACACCTACTCGGTCACGCACCACTTCTTCTACTGGGGCAACTCGGGCGGGATTTCGCTGTACTGGATGTCGTCACCGGCGTCGAGCCAGCTGGGCCAGTGGCACGCGTCGCATACCGTGTTCGCCGATCCCCAGCTCGCCGCGTACCGGCCGCTCTTCCATTACCTCGCGACGCTCCCACCGCTCCAACGTGACCTCACGCTCCGGCACCTCGCGATCGTGCAGGCCGAGGGGCATCCCGCGAAATACGCCCTCAACCTGCTGGCCAACCTCTCGCGGATGTTGTACGGCTTTCCGTTCAGCTTCACCCTGTCGGTGGGGGTCCTCGTCGGGCTTGCCCTGTTCAACACGGCACTGCTCGGAGGGCTGGCGGCCACGGCCGTTTACGTGCGCCGCAATCGCCGCTCGCTCCCGCCCGAGGCCACACCGTTCGTGTGGTTCGCCGCGCTGGCATTCGCCGTCCACCTGTTCCCGTCGGCCGAGCCACGCTTTCTGATCCCGCTGATTCCGGTTCCCATATGGCTGATGGCTCACGCGCTGAACCGACGCTTCGGACGCAGCTCGGCCCCGAACCTCACAGCATCGATGCGTCGGCGGGCAGCCCCAGCAGGATCCGGCCGGGCAGCTCACGTGATGCCTCGTTGACCTGGAAGTGGGCGGTGGCCGTGTGCGCGTCACGGAAGCGGCGCTGGAGCGGCGAGTCGTCATAGATCGCGCTGCCCCCGGCGAGGTCGTACATCACGCGGGTCACCTCGGCGGACGTTCGGACGGCGTGCGTGGCGGCCACGCGCAGCGCATTGCGGAGTGCGACCGGCACCGGCTCGTCACGCTGGGCAGCCTGCCAAGCGTCCTCGATCGCCGCGTAGTAGAGCGCCCGCGCGGCGCTGAGCGACGCCTCGGCGGTCGCGACCGCGGCCTGCGTCGGCGCTCGCTCGGCGAGCGTGCGGCTCGAGCCGAGTCCCACCTTGCCGACAGCGAGGTCGACCAGCCCGTCGATCGCCGCGCGGGCGTTCCCGAGCGCTGCCGCCGCAATCGACGCCGCGAAGAAGCCGAACGCCGGAAACCGGTAGAGCGGCCGCCGCACGACGGGCCCGTCGAACAGCGATAGCACGCGAGCGGCCGGGACGAACACCTTGTCGGCGACGGCGTCGTGGCTGCCGGTGCCACGCAGGCCGAGCGTGTGCCACGTGTCGAGGATCTGCAGGTCCTCCTTTCGAAGCGCGACGACCGAGGGCCGCGGGCGCTCGTCCGCGCGGGCGCCGTCGGTCTCGATGAAGCAACCGGCAAACAGCATGTCGGCGTGTGAGATCCCGCTGCAGAACGCCCACCGCCCGGACACGACGAGGCCGCCGTCGGTCGCCCGCGCCCTGCCGCGCGGAGCCCACACGCCGGAAGCGATCTCGTGCCCGCCCCCGAACAGCTCCTCGCGCCCTTCGGGAGGGAGATAGGCGGCGAGCAGGCTGCTGGTGACCGCGATCGAGACGCACCACCCGGCCGACGCGTCGCCCTCCGCCACCCGCTCGGCACAGAGCAGCGCGTCGCCCGGAGCGAGCTCCAACGCGCCGACCTCACGCGGGGCGCCCGCCCGCATCAGACCCGAGTCGCTCAGCGCCGCGACAAGCCGATCGGGAAGCCGACGGTTGCGCTCGGTCTCGGCGGCCAGCTCGGCCGCGAGCGACGAGAGGTCCGCGGCGACCCGCTCGAGCTCCCGCTCGTCGGTCTGGGCGCTCGCGGCCTGCAGTGACGTCTCGTTCATCGGAGCCTCGGATCGGTCGGAGGGGCGACGGCCCCGACCTTACCGCCACGAGTACACGACGCGCGTGGGACGGGTGCCGTAGAACTATCTGCACATGGCAGGGTCCAAGGAGACGATCGTCGACGCAGGGGGTCGAGATGTGCGGATCTCGAATCCGGACCGGGTGATCTTCCCGCCCACCGACCGGTCCGGCGCGATCACGAAGCTCGACATCGTCAACTACTACCTCGCGGTCGACGACGGGATCATGCGCGCGCTCGAGCAACGACCGACGACGCTGGAGCGCTGGCCCAAAGGCGTCCATCCCGGGATCGTGATCTCGACGCGTGAGCGGGGCGGCGGCGACGCGTTCTTTCAGAAGCGGATTCCGCGCGGCGCTCCGGACTACGTCCAGACCGCGGAGATCAAGTTCCCGTCGGGTCGGACGGCGGACGAGATCTGCCCCACCGAGGTCGCGGTCGTCGCCTGGGCCGCGCAGATGGGCACGATCACGTTTCACCCGTGGCCGGTCCGCAGCGACGACGTCGACCATCCGGACGAGATGCGGATCGACCTGGATCCGCAGCCCGGGACCGACTTCGAGGACGCGGTGCGCGTCGCCGGCGAAGCGCGGCTGCTGCTCGACGAGCTCGGCTACGTCGGATTCCCGAAGACGTCGGGCGGGCGGGGTGTGCACATCTACGTGCGGATCGAGCCGCGCTGGACGTTCACCGACGTACGACACGCGGCGATCGCATTCGGCCGCGAGCTCGAGCGGCGCCTTCCCGGGCAGGTCACCACGAAGTGGTGGAAGGAGGAGCGGGGGGAATGCATCTTCGTCGACTACAACCAGAACGCCCGTGACCGCACGATCGCCTCGGCCTACAGCATCCGCCCGAAGCCGGGGGCGCCGGTGTCCGCGCCGCTGGCGTGGGACGAGCTCACGCAGGTGACGCCCGAGATGTTCACGGTCGAGACGATGCCGGCCCGGTTCGCCGAGGTCGGCGACCGGCACGCGGCGATCAACGATGTCGCGTTTTCGCTGCAGCCGCTGCTCGACATGTACGAGCGCGACGAAGCCGAGGGCAGCGGCGACATGCCCTACCCCCCGGATTACCCGAAGATGCCGGGCGAGCCCAAGCGCGTACAGCCCTCACGCGATCGCGACCGCCCCCACAACTGAGCGGCCGGCAATCCGTCATCCGGACTGCGGCAGCTTGACCTTCCCGCGCCTGGCGGCGGGATTTGACGGCGGCGGCACGACCGGACCGATATCGCCGTCCGGCGCCTCGTCGAGGTCGACGATCACAGGGGCGTGATCGCTCGGCCCGCTCCCCTTGCGGGCCTGCCGGTCGACCCACGCCGCCCGCACGCGCGGGGCGACCCTGCCGCCGGCAAGCACCAGATCGATCCGCATCCCGAGGTCCTGGTGAAACATTCCCGCCCGGTAGTCCCAGTAGGTGAAGACACGCTCGCTGGGCCAGCGGTCGCGGACGACGTCGTGCAGCCCGAGCGCCTCGAGCTGCGACAGCGCGGTGCGCTCCTGCGGCGTGACGTGCGTATGTCCGACGTAGGCCGCGGGATCGAACACGTCCGCGTCGGTCGGCGCGATGTTCATGTCGCCGCAGACGATCGTGGACTCGGGCGAGCCGGCGGCGACCATCTCACGTAACGACGCCAGCCAGGCGAGCTTGTAGGCATAGTGCTCGGACCCGGGGCTGCGGCCGTTGGGCACGTATACCGAGACCACCCGGATCCCGCCACAGGTGGCCGACACGGCGCGCGCCTCCGGATCGGGGAACCCGGGAGCGCCGGGGATACCCGCCGCGACGTCGCCGAGGCCCACGCGCGACAGGATCGCGACGCCGTTCCATGTCGCCTCGCCGTGCGTGGCGACGGCGTATTCGCGGTTCGAGAGCTCGTCGCCGAGTAGCTCGGCGAACGCATCATCGGCGAGCTTGGTCTCCTGCAGGCAGACGACGTCGGGCTGGCGCTCATCGAGCCAGGGCAAGAAGCGCGGCAGCCGCTGCTTCAAGGAGTTGACATTCCAGGTCGCGACCCGCACCGTGGCTACGGTAGCGACACCTCAGGTACGGATTGTGACCTGCGGCCGGCGGAGCGGTCCTCCGCCGGCTCGGTGGTCAGGCGGCTCTCTACGCCTCGTCCCACACCTGGACGACGGTCTGGCCGCTGATCTGACCGCTGTCCAGCTCGATCACGGTCGCGCACAGCACGTTCGTGCCGTCGGGGTAGAGGCACGCCTCGGTGTAGGCGGCGCCGGACTCGTCCTTTACCCGGTGCTTGACCGCGTGGGTCATCTCACGGCCGTTCACGTCCTCGAGCGGACAAGTCGCTGCGCTTCGCCGGATCGCGGGACGACACCGCGCAGAGCATCCTCAGCACGCTCGAGGGCGCGATGCTGGTCGCGCGTCCGTACGGCGACCTGGCGCGGTTCGACGCCACCGCGCGGCAGCTGCTGGCGAGCCTCAGGGGCTAAACGCACGCGAGCGCGCCGCTGGCGCCCCGCACGCGGGCGGCGTCCGCGGACCGCGCCTCGCGCAGGCCGCCGACGCGGCGGCGAAATGCGCGAGGATCACCACCACCAGCGCCATCGCCGCCAGCCACACCAGCAGGCAGAAGCGCTGATGGATCCGGCGCCAATTGACGAACAGCAGCGGGCCCATGCATTTGTGCTACCCGGAGCGAGCGTCGGCTGCTCATGCGTCGGCGATGTCCCGCAGGCTTCTACCCGTCCGCACGCTGTTCGGCTGGTCGGCGACGATGTCCGACCCGGGCCGGGCGTGCTCGTCGCTTGCCTTCACGAGAATCCAGCTGTTGGCGCCCGTCTTGGTCAGGCCGAAGCGGCCGGTCAGCTTGTGTCCGCGTAGCACGAACGAGAGGTGATCGGGTTCGTCGTTCAGGATCTCCGCGGTGCCCTCGTCCCAGATGATCACCGCGCCGCTGCCGCGCGTCGCTCCCTCGTGCCGCCCCTCGAACTCGCCCGCCGCGAGCGCGTGATCCTCGACCGGGACCGCCAAGCGCCTGACCGCCGGATCCAAGGAGGGCCCCTTCGGAACCGCCCAGGAGCGCAGGACGCCGTCCGATTCGATGCGCAGATCGAAGTGCAGCGTGGTCGCGTCGTGGAGCTGGACGACGAACCGGGACACGGTCCGGGTTGCTCGCGCTACGCGGTCGCGGCTGGCTCGGCTGCGGCCTCCAGCTCCGCCGCGCGCATCGGCACGCCCGCGGCGGCGTACGCCTCGGGTGCGTCGAGCGTCTCAGCCTTCAGCAGCGCATGCGCCAGGCTATCCAGCTGCGCCCGGTGGTCCTCGAGCAGCTTCGTGACCTCGACGTGGGACTCGTCGACCATCCTCCGGACCTCCTGGTCGATGACCCACTGCAGCTGTGGAGAGGTCTCGCTGGCGCCTGGGAAGAACTGACCCTGACCGTCCTGTGGCAGAACCGTGACCGGCCCGACCTTGTCGCTCATCCCCCAGCGCCCCACCATCTGTCGCGCGATCTGGGTCAGCTGCTGGAGGTCCGACTCGGCGCCGGTGGTGATGTCGGTGTACACGACCTCCTCGGCCGCGCGTCCGCCGAGCGCGACCTTGATCTTCGCCTCGAGGTCTTCGCGCGTGTACGAAACCCGGTCGGAATCGGGCGTTGACAGCGTCACCCCCAGCGCTACTCCGCGCGGGATGATGGAGACCTTGCGCACCGGGTCGGCGTTGGGCGTCAGCATCCCGACGAGTGCATGGCCGGACTCGTGGTATGCGGTCCGCTCGCGGTCCGCGGGGCTCAGCAGGATTCCGCGGGGGGCGCCGAGGATGATCTTCTCCAGCGAATCGGTGAAGTCCGCCATCTTCACCTTGTCGTGATTGCGCCGAGCCGCCAGCAGCGCCGCCTCGTTGGACAAATTTGCGAGATCGGCGCCAACCATCCCGGGCGTCGAGGATGCGATCTCCCCGAGGTCGACGTCCTTGTCGAGCGGAATCGAACGGGTATGGACCTGGAGGATCTTCTCGCGACCGTTGCGGTCCGGCGGCTGCACTGCGACGCGCCGGTCGAACCGCCCAGGGCGGAGCAGCGCGGGGTCGAGGATCTCGGCGCGGTTGGTCGCGCCGATCACGACGACCGCCTGGTTCGATTCGAAGCCGTCCATCTCGGTGAGGATCTGGTCGAGCGTCTGCTCGCGCTCGTCGTTGGCGCCGGTGACCGACACCTGACCGGCGCGTGAGCGGCCGATCGCATCGAGCTCGTCGATGAAGATGATCGCCGGCGCCGCCTCCTTGGCCTTCGCGAACAGGTCGCGCACGCGCGAGGCGCCGACCCCGACGATCGCCTCGATGAACTCCGACGCCGCGATCGAGAAGAACGCCGCGTGCGCCTCGCCCGCGACCGCGCGCGCCAGCAGCGTCTTGCCGGTCCCTGGCGGCCCGTACAGCAGCACGCCGTGGGGCATCCGGCCGCCGAGTCGCTCATACCGGTCGGGCTGCTGCAGGAAGTCCACGATCTCTGTGAGCTCGGCCTTCGCCTCGTCGATCCCGGCGACGTCGTCGAACGTCACCCGGATCGTCTGCGGGTCGACCCGGCGCGCCTGAGAGCGGCCGAAGTTCCCGAGCCCGCCGAGACCGCCGCCGCCGGCGCGCGCCGCGCGCCGCGCGAACAGGATGAACAGCCCGATGATCAGGAGCGTCGGGCCGAAGCCGAGCAGGATCTCGGCCAGCACCGAAGTGCCTGGATTGGGGTTCTGGGCGTTGACCTGGACGCCGTGTGCCTGCAGCAGCGCCGTCAGCGCCTGGTTGTTCCAGAACGACGGCACCTGCGTCGAGAACAGGGTCGTCGGGGTAGCGTTCTTGTCGGTCGGCGGGTACCGAATCTTGGTCGTGAACGTGCCCTGGATCGTGTCGCTGGTCGAGGAGATCGACTTCACCTGTCCCGCCTGGACCTCGTTCAGGAAGTAGGGGCTGAACGGGACCTTCACGCGCGGCTGACCAGGGGCCTGGAACGCGAGCACCGAGATCCAGTTGATCGCCAGCAGCGCGATCAGGAAGATCCAGAATCCGCGCAGCCGATGGGGCGGAGACGGCTTGTGCTCATCTGGCATGCCTCGCCCGTCCGGCGCCGGCGCCACACGCCAGCCCTGCTTATCACGCGGCAGCGGCGGCACGGCCTGCTGGCCGTTGCTTGGGCTCGGTGCCTTGGATTCGCCTTCGGCCATGTCTGCCTATTGTGACCGATGGCAGAAGTTCCGAGCCGGCGCGTTACTTTCGACGTGCGCCGTCTGCTGCTGCTCTGCGCCCTCGCCACCGTGGGCGTCGCCGCCCCCGCTCGCGCGGCGAGCATGACCAAGCTCTCGAACGTCACGATCACGGCCAGCGACGGCGTGAACCTCGCCGGCGACGTCTACCTACCGGGCGACGGCCACGGTCGCTACCCCGCGGTGGTCGACATGGAGCCCTACGGACGTTCGACGTCGACCGACTACGTTCAGAACGGGTACGCCCGCGTCAATACCGACGTGCGCGGCAGTGGGATGAGCGGTGGCGCGCTGTGCCTGCTGTGCCTGCGTGAGCAGGAGGACGTCTACGACGTGGTCGAGTGGATCGCCAAGCAGCCGTGGAGCAACGGCCACGTGGCGCTGTACGGCTACTCCTACTCGGCGATCACCGCGTTGCTGGGCGCGACGCTCGAGCCACCGCACCTCGACGCGGTCGTCGTCGGCCATCCGCCGACCGATCCCTACCGCGACGTGGTCTGGCAGAACGGCCTCTATGACCAGGGGTTCGTCGACCAATGGTTTGCCGGTCAGACCGCCGCTCAATCGATCGGGATCGGCTACCAGCCGCAGGTGCTCGACCGGGCGCAGCAGCAGTTCGCGGTCGAGACCCGACTGATCCCCTACGACGGGCCCGTTTACTACGAACGCTCGGTGCTCGCGAAGGTGGCGCGGATCAAGGTGCCGGTCTACATCTTCACCGGCTGGGAGGACATGTACAGCCGCGGCGACATGCGGTTGATCGACGCGCTCAAGACGCCGAGCCTGCTGGTGATCGACGCCAGCACCCACCACGGCACCGGAGAGGCGGGCGAGCTCGGCGCGCCATACGGCGGCTCCCTGTCGGATCAGCTCAACAGTCTCGGCGCGCTCAGCTCCAGCCCGCCGCCGGGCGAGGACCTCGCCTGGCTCGACCGTTGGGTCAAGGGGATCCGCAACGGGATCGACCGCAAGCCGCGCGTTCGGTACTTCGACCTCGGTGACCTGACGTGGCACGCCGCCCCGTCGTGGCATTCGGTCGACACGCATCTGACGAGGCTCTACCTCTCGGCCAAACAGAGCGGCTCTGCGGCGCTCTCGCCGAACGATGGGACGCTCGCGATGACGGTGCCGACGGGCGGAGACTCCTATCAGGACGCCTACGTGTACGACCCGGCTGCCGGCGCCTCGGTCCCTATGGGCAAGGACGGCCCCGACGGGTTCCTTCCCTACGCGCCGCTCGATCAGCGCCTCGATGAGCCGCAGGGCCTGACCTACACCACCCCGCCGCTCGCGCACCCGCTGCGCCTGGCGGGACCCTCGGAGCTCCGCTTCTGGGCGATCACGGAGGGCAGCGACATGGCGTGGGTCGCGCGCCTCGAAGACGTGGCACCGGATGGATCCGCGTCGTTGATCACGCAGGGCTGGCTGCGGGCGAGCTTCCGCTACGTCGATCCGGCCCGTTCCCGTCCCGGGGATCCGTACCTCCCCGACGACCGCGACACGCCGGTGACGATCGGTCAGACGACGGAGTACCGGATGGACATCTGGGACACCGCGTACACGCTCGCGCCGGGGCACAGCCTGCGCCTCTGGCTCAGCTCATCTGACACGCCGACCCACGAGCCGCTCGACGTCGCCGGACGCAACCTGATCTTCCACGACTCCGGGTATCCGTCGCAGCTGCTGCTCGGCACCGCCAGTCCCGGCGCGGCGTGCGCCGCGGGTCCCGCATCGTGCCGTCCTGCGCCGGTCCCGGCGAAGTCGAGGCCGCGCCGTCGCCGCCAGCG
>DATKFF010000585.1:0-2196 GCA_035511595.1 Solirubrobacteraceae bacterium
ATCCCATGGCGGGCGAGCTGCTCGGGCGGCATCGAGGGGATGTAGAACGCGACGAGGATCCGCGCCGCCTCCTTGGCGGCAGCCGAATCGTCGGACACGACCGACACGATCCAGGCGCCGAGGTCGAGCTCACGCCAGTTCCGTCCCGCCCGCTCCGCGCCGATCTTGACGTGGTCGATCACGTAGTCGTAGGCCTCCCGCGAGTAGGAGAGCGCGTGGTGCAGGCCGTCGGCGATCTCGCCCGCGGCCTCGAAGGACTTCGGCCCCTTCATCCCGCCCATCTTCAGCGGCAGGTGTTTCTGCACCGGCCGCGCGGCCGTGAACAGACCCGTGTACCTGAAGAAGTCTCCCTCGAAGTCGATCTTGCCGTCGTCGAGGAACGTGCGCATCACGTGCATCGCCTCGCGCAGCCGGGAGAGCGGTCGGCGATGGGCCCAGTCGACGTGGTATTGCTGCATCATCACGAAGTTGCCCGTCGAGACGACCGCCTCGGCTCGGCCTCCGGACAGCTCGTCGAGTGTGGCGAGCGCCTGGCAGATCAGGGTGGGCTCGCGCAGAAACACGTGTGTGACATTCGGGCCGAAGCGGATGTTGCGGGTCTTGTCGGCCGCGGCCGCGAACATGCACCAGAGGTCCTTGTGCCACGTCTCATCGACCGAGTAGCAGGCGTAGTAGCCCAGCTCGTCGGCGACCTTGATCATCTCGATCGAGTCGGCCATCGAGTAGTCGGGGAGCATGCAGTAGCTGAAACGTGTCGACCCGTTTGCGTCAGTTGACATGTCCGTCACTCCTTTTCGAGGGCGCCTCCGTCACTCGCCGCCGTAGCCCCATTCTGCGCAGCCCGGGCCACCGTCGTCAAGCACTTTTTGGTGACGCCGATTTATGCTCCGTCGGTCTGGGGGGCGCACGACACGACGACGAGGAGACGGTGATGAGGCGGATCAAGGCGGTCGTCTACGGGGTCGGCGCGATGAACTCGATCACGACCCGAATGATGCTCGAGAAAGGGGTCGACATCGTCGGCGCTCTGGCGAGAAGTCACGAGAAGGTGGGAAAGGACCTCGGAGAGGTCGCAGGACTGGGATTCGAGACGGGTGTTGTCGTCGAGGACGACCCCGACCGCGTCCTGGCCACGCGTCGCGCGGACATCGCGGTGATCGCAGTGGCCAGCTACATGTCGGACATGTACGAGCACCTGCGCCGGTGCGCGGAGCACGGCGTCAACGCGGTCACGATCGCCGAGGAGGCGCTCTACCCGTGGAACTCCTCGCCGATGCAGACGGCCGAACTCGATGCGCTCGCACGACGAAACGCCGTAACGATCACGGGCACCGGCCACCAGGACGTCTACTGGGTCAACATCGTCAGCCTGCTCCTCGGCAGCGCTCACAAGATCGAGTCGGTCACGGGCCGGGCGAGCTGGAACGTCGACGACTACGGCCCGGAGGTCGTCAAGGACCAGCGCGTCGACACCTCGGTCGAGGACTTCGATCAGTGGCTCAAGGAGGCCGACCGGCCACCGAGCTTCGGGCGCAACACGCTCGGTGCCCTCGTCGAGAATCTCGGCCTGACCGTCGAGGCTCAGCAGACCACGACGCGGCCCGAGATCGCCAAGCAGCCGGTCGAGTCAAAGAGCCTCGGGGTCACGGTCGAGCCGGGCCGGGTGATCGGCTTCACCGACGTCGACACCGTCCGGTCGCACCAGGGCATCACGCTCACCTTCGAGATGACGGGGAGGCTGTACGTGGAGGGCGAGGCGGACGTCAACGATTGGACGGTATCCGGCGAGCCCGACCTCCGCCTTGTCAACCCCGCGGTGCCGACGATGATGTCCACGTGCTGCCAGATGGTCAACCGGATCCCCGACGTGATCAACGCGCCCCCGGGCTTCATCACGATCGAGAAGCTGCCCGCGCTTCGCTACAGGACGCACCCCCTCGGTGCCTACGTGGACGGAGGTCGTGCTGGCAAGCGCAGGCCGGGCGGCAGTGGACCAATTGGTTTATGATCGCCGTGCTTCCCGGGGACGGATAGGAGAGGAGATCCGATGGCGGAAACGACGGCCTCTGGCGAGACCACCGATGGGGCTCAGAATGCCCGGGAGGCGAACGGGGCGGTCCAGGCGCTGGTCGACGAGTGGCGCGACGTCGCCTACAACTGCTTCAGCTCCGGGCACAAGTTCTGCCGCGAGGTCTG
>DATKFF010000586.1:0-3276 GCA_035511595.1 Solirubrobacteraceae bacterium
CGCATCGTGCTCGACGAACGCGCGCTGCATCGGGTGCAGTTGGCCGTCGACGCCGACGCCCTCGATCGTCGTTACCTCATGGCCCTCACACGCGACGGCAAGCGTCAGGCAGGCCAGGACACGCCGCCCGTCAACCCAGACGGTGCAGGCGCCGCAGGTGCCCTGGTCGCATCCCTTCTTCGAACCGGTGAGTTCGAGATGCTCGCGGAGCGCGTCGAGCAGGCTGGTACGCGGCTCCAGACCGACCGGACGCTCGGTGCCGTTGACGCGAAGCGTGACGTGCGCGCTGGTCTGCCCACGCTCAACCTTCGCGACGGTCAGCCCTCCGCCGTCGACGCGCGTCTCGGTCGCCATTAGTTGTGGCCTCCGGCTGGCAAGGCGATCACTGCCGCCGCCGCGACTCGATGCACCAGCGAGCCCGCCCTCGTGCGTGTCCACACCCGCATCACTTCTCCTTGGTTGGGGAGATCGACAGTCGCACCGACGGATGGTGCCCGAATCACGGAACGCGTAGTCCGAACGCGTAGTCCACGGCGTGTCGACACGGCCCGCGGGCGCGGTATGGTCGGTGGCGCATGGTCACCGAGGGGCCGGCGGAGGTGCTGCGCGACCGGCGCGACGAGCGTGAGGCGCTGCGTCGGCTGCTCGAAGCCGTGCGTCGTGGGCAGAGCCGGGTGCTGGTGGTAAGCGGCGAGCCGGGGGTTGGTAAGACGGCGTTGCTGGAGTCCGCGATCAGCTCCGCATCGGGGATCCAGGTCATGCGGGCTGCCGGTGTCGAGTCGGAGATGGAGCTCGCGTTCGCGGCGTTGCAGCAGTTGTGCGCGCCGATGCTCGACCGACTGGACCGGCTCCCCGCCCCGCAGCAGGACGCGCTGGCCGTGGCGTTCGGGCAGCGCACGGGGGACGCACCGGATCGGTTTCTGGTCGGTCTGGCTGTCCTGAGCCTGTTCTCGGAGGTGGCCGAGGAGCTGCCGCTGGTGTGCGTGGTCGATGACGCGCAGTGGCTTGATCGGGCCTCCGCGCAGGCGCTCGTGTTCGTGGCACGGCGGCTGTTGGCGGAGTCGGTAGCGCTGCTTTTCGCGACGCGTGACCCGAGCGAAGAGCTCACGGGATTTCAGGAGCTACGCGTCGAGGGTCTCCGTGATGGTGATGCGCGCGCGTTGCTGGGCTCCGTGTTGCGGGTGCCGTTGGACGAGCGGGTGCGCGAGCGGATCGTTGCGGAGACACGCGGCAACCCGCTGGCGTTGCTGGAGCTGCCACGGGGGTTGACACCGGCGGAGCTGGCCGGCGGGTTCGGTCTGTTGGACGCGCCGGGCCTGTCGGGGCGGATCGAAGACAGTTTCCAGAGGCGGTTTGAGCGCCTCCCGGCCGAGACCCAGCGGCTGTTGTTGGTCGCGGCAGCGGAGCCGGTCGGCGACCCGGTGCTGGTCTGGCGCGCGGCCGGGCAGCTCGCGATCGGGGTCGAGGCGGCGGCCGACACCGATGGATTGCTAGAGATCGGCGCGAGCGTGACCTTTCGTCACCCGCTGGTGCGCTCGGCCGTGTATCGAGCCGCCTCGTCGGAGGAGAGGCAGGCGGTGCATCGCGCGCTGGCGGACGCGACCGACCCCGAGGTCGATCCCGATCGCCGCGCTTGGCACCTCGCCCAAGCGACTCCCGGCCTCGACGAGAGCGTCGCTGCCGAGCTCGAGCGCTCCGCCGGCCGCGCGCAGTCGCGCGGGGGGTGGGCGGCCACCGCCGCGTTCCTGGAACGAGCGACCGTCCTGACGCCCGAGCCCTCGCGGAGGGCAACGCGGGCGCTCGCCGCCGCCCAGGCCAAGCACCAGGCCGGCGCGTTCGACGCGGCACTCCGATTGGCTGCCATCGCAGAGTCCGGACCGCTGAACGACCTCCAGCGCGCCCAGGTCGACCTGCTACGCGCTCAGATCGCGTTCGCCTTGGACAACGCCAGCGACGCTCCACCCTTGTTGCTCAAGGCCGCCAAGCGGCTCGAACCACTCGATCAGAGGCTCGCGCGTGAAACCTATCTGGACGCGCTCACCGCCGTGTTGTTCCCGGCCCACTTGGTGCCCAGCGAACGTGTGCTGGAGACCGCACGGTCCGCCAGCGCAGCGCCTCCATCGTCGCAGCCTCCGCGCCCGTCTGATCTGCTACTGGATGGGCTGACGGTGCTGATCACAGACGGATATGCCGCGGCAACGCCAACGTTGAAAAGGGCAGTCAACGCCTTCCGACACGAGGACATCCCCCAAGGGGAGGGGCGTCGGTGGCTGTGGCTCGCATGCCGCGTCGCGACATCCTTGTGGGACGACGAGGCCTGGGACGCGATCTCTGCGCGCTTCGTCCAGCTAGCGCGTGACGCCGGCAATCTCAGCGTGCTCCCCTTGGCACTGACGACACGCACGGGGATGCACCTGTTCGCGGGGCGGTTACCCGTGGCCTCATCGCTGGTCGAAGAGGTCGCCGCGGTCAACGAGGCGACGGGATCCAACCTCGCACCGTACGCCGGGCTGGCACTGGCCGCCTTCCAGGGCCGCGAAGCTGAGGGTGTCCAGGTGATCGAGGCCGCCACGAGGGAGGTCGTGCGCCGCGGCGAGGGACAGGGGCTGACGTTCATTCACTGGGCGACCGCCCTGCTCTACAACGGCGTTGGCCGCTATGAGGAGGCGCTCGCCGCGGCGCAACAGGCCACTGAGGACTCGCTTGAGGTCCGGGTTGCAACGTGGGTGTTGGTCGAGTCAGAGCTGATCGAGGCGGCCGCCCGGAGCGGGAAGCCCGAGCCTGCTGCCGAGGCCCTACGCCGGCTCTCTGAGATGACGTCCGCCAGTGGCACCGACTGGGCGCTCGGCGTCGAGGCGCGGTCCCGTGCGCTGCTGAGCGAGGGGGAAGCCGCGGAGAAGCTCTATCGCCAGGCGATCGAGGCGCTCAAACGGACTCGCGTCCGAGTGGAGCTTGGGCGCGCCCGCCTCCTGTACGGCGAGTGGCTGCGCCGCGAGCGCCGCCGGCTCGACGCGCGCGAGCAGTTACGGACCGCACACGAGCTGTTCACGGAGTTCGGGATGGAGGCGTTCGCCGAACGCGCCCGGGTCGAGCTCCGGGCGACGGGCGAACATCCGCGCAAGCGGACCGTCGAGACGCGCGACGACCTCACCCCCCAGGAGGCACAGATCTCCCGCCTCGCGGCCGACGGCGCCACGAACCAGGAAATCGCCGCGCAGCTCTTCATCAGCCCCAGCACCGTCGACTACCACCTACGCAAAGCATTCCGCAAGCTCG
>DATKFF010000587.1:0-2206 GCA_035511595.1 Solirubrobacteraceae bacterium
CCACCTCGATCTCCACCAGCATTCGCGGATCGATCAGCGCGCTGACCTCGACCATCGTCATCACTGGGCGCACCTCGCCGAAGGCGTCGGCGTGAGCGCGGCCGACCTCGTCGGCCCGTGAGATGTCGGTGACGTAGACGCGCGTCTGCACGACGTCCGCCAGCGACGCTCCCGCACGCGACAGCTCGTGCTCCAGCTTGCGCACGATCTCGATCGCCTGCTCGTACGGCGTCTCGCCGCGCACCACCCCATCGGCGTCGACCGACGTCGTCCCGCCGACCACGACGAACCCGCCCGCCCGAATCACCCGGCTAAAGCCGAACGCGCCCTCCCACGGAGAAGGAGGATCGCCGGCGAGCCGTTCGATCGGGCCGCTGGCCGCGCCCACGGGGTCTGGGGATGATCGATCTGCGTTCATAGTGAACGCAAATCGATCACGCTCACCGTCGCCCACGCCTTGGGCCCGCCAGGATCGCCGGCGCCAGCCGCGCCCTGGGGGCCTGAGCGTGATGGCTTTCCCCTCATAGTGGAGGAAAAGCGATCACGATCAGGATCGCCGCCGGACCCGGGCGGGCTCAATGCCGGAAGTGGCGGCGGTGCGTGAAGACCATCGTCCCGCCCGCTGCGTCGACCGCCTCGATCACGTCCTTGTCACGGATAGATCCGCCAGGCTGGATGATCGCGGTGACGCCCGCGTCGAGCGCCAGCTGCGGCCCATCGGCGAACGGGAAGAACGCGTCGGACGCGAGCGCCGAGCCGGTGAGCTCAGTCTGCGCTTTCTCGATCGCCAGGCGGACCGAGTCGACGCGGCTCATCTGGCCGGCGCCGATCCCGATCGTCGCTCGCTCCCGGGCGATCACGATCGCGTTCGAGCGGACGTGCTTGCAGACGATCCACGCGAACAGCAGGTCAGCCCACTCGCTCTCAGTCGGCTCACGCTTGGTCGCGACCTGCATGTCCTCGCGTTCCTCGAGCGACGAGTCGCGGTCCTGCACGAGCATCCCGCCCGCGACCTGGCGAAGGCTCGCGTCGGTCGGCCGCCACGTGCGGCGCTCACGGTCGTCGAGGATCCGCATGTTGCGCTTGGCCGACAGCAGCTCGAGCGCGTCGTCGTCGTATCCGGGCGCGAATAGCACCTCCGCGAACTGTGCCCCGATCGCCTCCGCCAGAGCGCGGTCGACGCGCTCGCTCACGCAGATGATCCCGCCGTAGGCCGACATCGGGTCGCACGCGAATGCCCGCTGGTAGGCCTCGAGCCCGGTCTCGCCGAGCGCCGCCCCACATGGGTTGTTGTGCTTGACGATCACGCACGCCGGCGAGGTCAGCTCGCCGAGCAGCAGCCGCGCGGAGTCGAGGTCCAGCAGGTTGTTGAACGACAGCTCCTTGCCCCCGAGCTGCGAGACCATCGACAGCAGGTGGTTGCGGCTCCCGACCTGTGAGTAGTACGCGGCCCGCTGGTGCGGGTTCTCGCCGTAGGGCAGGTCCATCACCTTCTCGAACGCCCGCACCATCAGCGGCGGGTAGTCCTCACGCTTCTCCTGGAACCACCGCGCGATCGCGGAGTCGTAGCGAGCGGTGTATGCGAACGCCTCGGCGGCGAGGCTCTCACGCGTGGCCGGCGACAGCTGCCGGTCTGACTCACGCAGCTCGGCGAGCACCGCGTCGTAGGCCTCGGGGCTGACGACCGGTGCGACGAACGCGAAGTTCTTGGCGGCCGCGCGGATCATCGTCGGGCCGCCGATGTCGATGTTCTCGATCACCTCGGCGTCGGTCACGTGATGCCGGGCCGCCGTGCTCTCGAACGGGTAAAGGTTGACGCAGACAAGGTCGATCAGCTCGACCTCATGCTCCTCAGCCGCCTGCATGTGGCCCGGGTCGTCGCGGACCGCCAAGAGCCCGGCATAGAGCTTGGGATGAAGCGTCTTGACACGCCCGTCCATGATCTCCGGAAAGCCCGTCAGGTCGGAGACCTCACGGGCCGGAACGCCGGCCTCGGCGAGCTCCCGAGCGGTCCCACCTGTCGAGACGATCTCGATCCCGAGCTCGGCCAGGCCCCGCGCGAACTCCACGACGCCGGTCTTGTCCGACACCGACAACAGCGCGCGCGTCACGCGGACGCTGCCCTTGGCGCTCTGCCCGGACGGGCTTACGGAATGGGTGCCCTGCTCCATTCCCGCCCGACTCTACCGCTCGACCACGATCCGGC
>DATKFF010000588.1:0-2258 GCA_035511595.1 Solirubrobacteraceae bacterium
GCCGACTGGCACCTCATGGTCGGCGACGATGCCGTGCTTCCGGCGATCGCCGTTTCGCTTTCGCGCGTGCCGGCGGGTGTTCCCGTAATCGCCGTGATCGAGGTCGACGGACCCGAGCATCGTCAGCCGCTGAACTCTCCCGGGGACCTCGACCTCGTTTGGGTACACCGCCGCACCGACGCCGGAGAGGATCCCTCCCTGCTGCTCGACGCCGTCCGCACGCTCTCATTGCCCGCTGGGAGAGGCCAGGCATTCGTGCACGGCGAGGCCACCACCGTCCGGGTCATCCGCCGTCACCTGGTCCTCGACCGTGGCCTACCGCCGAGCGCCCTCTCGGCCACCGGCTACTGGAAGCTGCGCCGCACCGACGAGGAGTGGCGCGCCGAGAAGCGCGAATGGATCGCCCAGGCGGACGCGGATCTCCTCGAAGCCCCCTCCGCCCACTAGTCAGCCGATCCGATCGCTGGGCGCGCGCGACTGCGGTGCTGCGTCAGGTTCTGTTTTCGAACACGAGTCGGTGGTGGTCGAGAAGCTCACGCTCGAAGCAGGTCTGGTTGGCGCTCACGCCGGAGGTGAACGCGAGGCGGAAGTCGGCGCTGGTGAGCCAGCGCGGCAGGAGCTGGAGCTTGAGCAGCGTTTTCCTGAAGCTCGGCGCGCCGATCCGCGCGTTCCACCGGTTGATCGTCTCGATGTAGTCGAGGCGGCCGCTGACGCTCGAGACCAGCCGGAGGCGCGGCTCGGCGCATCGAATGACCTGCTCCTGGCCGAACGGTAGCCAGGAGCCGGGGAACTGGCGGCCCAGCAGCGCGATGTACCACTCGTCGGAGTCTCGCGGCGGGAGCGCTCGGAGTGCTTCCAGGTCGATCCGCGACGCCGGAATCATGTTGCGGCCGAACACCATCGTCTGCAGATAGAAGCGGCCGCCGGGCGGCAGCAGACTCGACACGCGGGCGAAGAGGTCGCGGTAGATCTGTTCCTGGCGCCCCGCCTGATAGTCCTCCGGGGAGCAGAAATGCTCAAACGCGCCGAGACATGCCACGGCGTCGAACGCGCCGAAGCGTTCGGAATCGATCTCGCGAGCGTCCTCAAGATAGACCTCAAGCCCGTGCCGGCGGCAGGCCGCCAGTTGCGCCGAGGAGAGCGTCACCCCCACGCCGGTCCCGCCGCGCGCCCGAGCGTACGCGAGCAGCGGACCCCAGCCGCAACCGAGGTCGAGCAGGCGGCGCCCCGGCCCGATCCCCACCTGCTCGGCCACGTACTCGTGCTTGCGCCGCTGCGCCTGCTCGAGATCCAGCGAGAAATCCCCGTCGAACTTCGCCCCGCTGAAATCGGGCATCTCACCGAGACTGAGCCGAATGATCCGATCAGTCAGCGAATAGGTGAAGTCAGCATCCCGACGGACGACCATCCCACCAACATACGACTCCGGTCCATCCGCCCCCGAGGACGACGCCGCCCGGTGATCAGTCCGCCCCAGATCACGGCCTGTGCTCGACCGGGCGATACGAGCCGAGCTCAGCCGGGGTATCCGCCGAAATCGGCGCGTGACATACCCTCCGGGACTCGTAGCTGAGACGATCACGCTCGTGCCAGAACGGGACACGTCGTGATCGTGGTGAGGGTCATCGTTGGGTTTCTGGCCGTCGTGGGAGTCGGCGCGGTCGTGGGGTCGATGCTGCGCACCGTGGTGGTGCCCCGGGGTGTGCCGGCGCGGCTCGCGCGCGCTGCCTTTCTGTCCACCTACTGGCTGCTTCGGCTCCGGCTGCGGCTGACGGGTCGGTCCGACTATGCAACCAGGGATCGGATATTTGCGGTCGGTGCGCCCCTGGGACCGTTCGCTCAGCTCGCGACCTGGGGCGTGCTGATCTGGCTTCTCTTCGCCGTGCTGTTCTGGTCTCTGACCACATCGACGATCGACGGCGCGGCCATTTCACACGCGTTGGAGCTCTCGGGGTCCTCGATGCTCACTTTGGGCTTCGACTCTCCCCACGGGTTGTCGCGACAGCTTGCCTCGTTCGCCGCGGCCGCGGTCGGCTTAGCGCTCCTTGCCCTGGTGATCGCCTACCTCCCGACGCTTTACGGCACGTTCTCCCGGCGCGAGCAGCTGATAACCAAGCACACGGTTCGAGCCGGCGCCCCGTCGTCAGGTCCGGCGCTGCTCTCCAGCACCTGGGAACTCGGCCGGTTTGAGCAGCTCGAGGAGGTGTGGGAGCCGTGGGAAGACTGGTTCATCGAGCTCGGCGAATCCCACACGTCGT
>DATKFF010000589.1:0-8006 GCA_035511595.1 Solirubrobacteraceae bacterium
AGGCGCGCCGTGAGCCTCGCGGCCTGCGCCTTGAGCCAGCATGGGAAAAATGGCAACGCATTCGACGGCCATTGGAACGGTGCCCAGGAATGAAAGAACGACTGCCACTCCAAGCCACGACCGACGAACGCCTGACCGTGCGTGTAGCTCCCACCGGTCGCGCGAATGAGCGGGCCCTCGGCGATACCGAGCTTGTCGTGGAGCGCAGTGATCTGGGGCAGGCAGGCCACCACTGCCCCTTTCGGTGCGCTCGATGGAAGCTCGACCACCGTGAGCCGGGGTCCCGAGCGCCCCAGTCCCCGGCCGAGCGCCAGCGCCGCGAGCCAGGGGTCGGCATCACGACCTACGACGACGATGTCGGCCAACGGATGTGGCTCGGCGCTCAAGGGACCCCGGCCGCCGCAATTGAGGGTGCCCGCGCATACCGCTCGATGAACGCCTCGTGGGTCGGCATGCCATCGAGACCCACGCGGATGTCGAGCGCGAACCGCGCGAGCCGCTGCTCGACAACGTCGACCGGCAGCGCATCGGCGAGCGGGCTGTACCGCTCGGGCACGATACCTTGTCCGACGAGGACCGCGAGCCAGCTGTCGCGCGAAAAGAGTCCGTATTGATAGTTCGGCAGGACCGCCCGCGCGCGGAACAGCTGCAGTTTGTGCTTGAGGGAGTCGGGCAGCTCGACGTTGCGCACGTAGTCCCATAGCGGCTCGCCGCGCCGGTCGTTGGCCGCGTAGTGGAGCACCAGGAAATCGCGGATCCGCTCGTATTGCAGGTCGTAGAGCCGGTTGAATTCGCCCCGCAGCCGCGGATCGCCGAACGGCGCGCCCTCATCCGGCAGCAGGGACAGGAGGTCCATCGCGCCCGCCTGAATCAGAAAGATGCTCGTCGACTCGAGCGGCTCGAGAAATCCGCCGGCCAGCCCGATCGCGACGCAGTTCGCCTCCCAGGCGCGCTTGCGCTTGCCGGGCCGGAAGCGCAGCGGACGCGGAGCGGCGAGCGGCGGTGACTCGAGCGCAGCGAGCAGCGCTTCGCGGGCGGGGTCGTCGGCGAGGAAGCGGCTCGAGTAGACATACCCGTTGCCGACCCGGTGCTGCAGCGGGATGCGCCACATCCATCCGGCCGTGGCAGCGGTCGCGCGCGTGTACGGAGTGAAACCCGATGCCTGCGTGCACGGGACGGCCCAGGCCCGGTCACACGGCAGCCAATGCGACCAGTCCTCCCACTCGACACCGAGCTCACCGCCGATGAGCAGCGAACGGAATCCGCTGCAGTCGATGAAGAGCTCGCCGGCGATCCTCGCCCCGGACTCGAGCACGAGCTCGGTGACCCGGCCGCTCTCGCCGTCGCGCAGGACGCCCTTGACCTTCCCTTCGACACGGCTCACGCCGCGCGACTCGGCGAAGCGGCGCAGGAAGGCCGCATAGAGCCCGGCGTCGAGGTGGTACGCGTAGGCGTAGGTCGAGCGCGGCGACTGGCGGTCCTGGCTCGGAAAGTCAAAGACGCCGGCCCGAGCCGCGGCCACCGAGAACGAGTACTCCTCGATCGGACGGACGGGACGGCCGCTCGCCCGCAAGCGCATCCAGTGGTGCTGGAACTCGATCCCGAACCACGGCTCACCGAACGCGCCGAACGGATGGATGTAGGCTCCGGCGGCGCGATTCCAGCCGCGGAACTCGATGCCCAGCTTGATCGTCGCCCCGGTCTCGCGCATGAACTGGGCCTCGTCGACGCCCAGCCACTCGTTGAAGGCGCGCAGATGCGGCAGGGTTGCCTCGCCGACACCAACCGTGGCGATTTCGTCGGACTCGAGCAGCGTCAGCGCGTAGCGGTCCCGGGGCAGGTGCTTAGCGAGCGCCGCCGCGGTCATCCACCCCGCGGTCCCGCCGCCGAGCACGACGATCGGCAGCCGTCTAGCGGCCATCAGTGCGCTCGAAGGTGCTCAAGCCGAGGCCCTCACCCCGACGAGCCGGCGATCAGCCGCCGGCCCGTCTCAGGTGAGCTTGTCAGAACTTCGCCCGGATGCCGAGCTGATAGCGGCGATCCACCCTCGACCACCCTGAATCGATGTACACCGGTTTCGCACCCGGCGTCGCGGGCGAATCGCCGAACACCTCCTGCTGGTACTTGGTCGTCGTGTTGAGCAGGTTGGTCCCTGCGAGGGACAGCTCGACGTGCTCCCCGATGGAATAGCGGATCGACCCGTCGAGGAAGCCCGCGGCCTTCTGGAACACCGGCAGCCCGATGCAGCAATCGAGGTTGTCGGTCAGGTACGACGAGCGCCAGTTGTACGCGAGCCGCGCCGCGAATGGACCTTTTTCGTAAAGGCCGACGACATTGACGGTGTGGTCCGAGATGCCCGCCAGCCGGTGCGAGTCGATCGTCGGTTCGAGGACGGCGTTGACGCCCGCGCCGTACGCGCCGACGCTGCCCGGGCCCGCGATACCGCCGGCATTCGCCAGGTTCGTGTTGTTGATGCCGTGCTGGTCGACGTACGTGTAGTTCAGCTGCACGCCGAAGCCGTTCCAGAGTCCCGGCAGCCTGTCGAAGAACGTCTGGTACGCGACCTCGAGGCCGCGCAGCGTCCCGCCGTCGGCCTGGTTGAACGGGCCGAGTATGCGTGCGGTCTCGATCGCGCCGTTGTTTGCGAACGGGCGGTCGAACTCGCCGAGCGCCACCCGATCCTTCAGCTTCTTGTAGAAGAGGTCGAGGCTGAACAGGCCGCTCCTGCCCCAGTAGCGCTCGTAGGAGAGGTCGAGCTGGTCGGCGCGCTCCGGCTTGAGTGCCGAGTTGCCGGCGTTGGCGTTGAAGATGAAGTTGTAGCCGGTGACGTTCGCCGCCGTGTGGGCCGCGGTCGGCGAGTTGTACACGACGTACGGCGAATCCGGCGTCGTGTTGATGACCGGCGAGTTGATCTGGACGAAGTTCCGCAGGTATCCGAAGTCGGGGCGGCTGAGCGCCCGCGAGTAGGCGAAGCGCAGGAAGTCTTGCTCTGTCAGCTCGACGCGCACGTTGAGACTCGGCAGCGCGTCGATGTGGGCGGCGTCGTACGTATTAGGCGACCCGCCGCCGTTCGAAAAATTGACTACACCCGGCGTCAGGTAGCAGCTCGGGTTGACCACGCTGTTTGGCCCGAGCGGCGTGTTGCAGGGCGCGAGCGCCAGCAGGTTCGTGGCGTCGGGATACTCGACGCTGCCGATGCCCTGCTCTTCGGTACGCACCAGCCGCAGGCCGAGGTTGCCGACAACGCTCTTGCCGGCAATCTTGAGGTTATCGCCGCCGAAGGACAGGACGCCGTACAGGGCTTCGGTCATCTCCTTGACACGCATCTCCTCGGCGGGACTGAAGCAGGTGCCAGCAATGTTGCCCGAGCGGTCGCAAATCGGCGTGTAGCCGCCGCCGATCGGCGAGTTCGTGTTGTTGCCGCTCAGTGCCGCCACGAGCGCCGGGTAGTTGGTCAGCGTAGCCCGGTTGAGGAATACCAGCGGGCCGTTCCCGTAGGTGCCGGGGCCGAAGAAGCTGTTGAAGTTGTCGGTCCCCCAGATGCCGGAGCCGTAGCCTTTGAAATCCGCGTGGCCGGTGTTGCCGCCGCAGGCGCCCGCGGTCGGGTATGGGGCGGGCGTCGTGTTGTCGACGTTGAAGCCCGGGCCGTTGCAGTTCCAGCTCGCCGCGATCGGAGTCCAGTTGAAGGTCGAGTAGCGGACCGTCTGGTCGCGGGACGAGCCACGCGCACCGAACTTCAGGGAGTCGAGCCAGCCCTGGTGGTCGAAGTCCAGCTTGAAGTCGGCGCGGAGGGCGTTCTCAGTACCGTCATTGTCCTCGACGTGGCCCTGAATGAACGGCATCCAGTAGTTGTGCGGGTTGCTCAGGCCGCCGGGTGCGTAGTTGACGTTCGAGCCGGGCAGCAGCTGGACCTGCGGCATGCCGTCTGCGCCGGTCGAGTACTGGTAGTTCGCCATCGATCCCGTCGCGACGAGGATGTCGTTGTTGAAGGTGTGCGCGTCTATGTGCTGGGCGTCGAAGTCCGCCTTCAGGCGGTTCGTGATCTTCCAGCCGACGTGCAGCGAGTAGTCGTGCGTGCCCTCCTCGTGGGCGAAGTTCCGCGCCTCGTTCTGGAAATAGAGACCGTCCTGGAGCGTCGTGCAGGTCATCACCGCGCAGTCGTTCACGAACGGCACCCCGGGAACCGCCGAGCCGCCGTTGATGGCGTCGTTGATGTTCGGGGAAAAGCTGCCGAAGAAGCTGCCATGGGGCTGGGTCAGCACGCCGGACTGCAACATGCCGTTCGAACCGAATACCAGGGGGCCGGTCCCGGTGGCGGGCTGCAGGATCGAGCTGCCGCGCGGGTCGAAAGCCGGCGTGCCGTAGTAGGTGCCGTCGAGGATTGCGTGGCTAGCGTCCTCGAGCCAGGCGTTGCGGTAGTTCGAGTCGATGTACTCCGCGGTCACCTCGAGCGTCTTGGCGTCGTTCGCGTACTGCAGTGAGACGTCGTCGCCGGTACGGTGGCGATCGTAGTCGACGCGCGAGTAGCGCACCCCGTCGGGCGCGAATGCCCAGCCCGCGCCACCGAAGGGATTGCCGTTGCAGGGGATGGATCCGTCCGGGCTCACGATCGCAGCCGCGGCTGTCCCGTACCCGCCCGTGCAGTAAGTGTCGATCTTGTCGTCAATGACGCTTTCGACCCGCGATATCACGTGGCTGCGCGCGATGTCGATCAGGTAACCGAACCGGCCCGAGCGGGTGTTGAAAGAGTCGCTGAGGAGCGCGGACACCTCGGAGGTGTAGTGCTTTGAGCGGTCGCCATAGTCGGTCACGCCGTTGATCGTCACCACGCGGCCGTCCTGGTCGAATGGCTTGCGCGTGCGCAGGTTGACCGTGCCGGCAATGCCGCCCTCGATCAGGTCGGCGGTCTGATTCTTGTAGGCATCGACACCGGAGAGCAGTTCGGGCGAGACGTCATTGAAGTTGAGGCCGCGCGCCGAGTCCGCCGAGAACGCATCCCGGCCGTTGAGCTCGGTCCGCACCTGCGTCAGACCGCGGATCAGGATATTGGTCGGCTCACCGGATGGATGTGTACTGTCGTCGTTCGACTGCAGGGTGTTGACGGTGACGCCGGGCATGCGCTTCAGCGCATCGGAGGCCGACTTGTCCGGGAAGGCGCCAAGGTCGGTCGCATCGATCGAGTCGACGAAAGTGTCGGCGTCCTTCTTGAACTCCGCCGCCGTTTCGAGCGCCCGGCGAACGCCGACGATGACCACCGTGGCGAGCTCGTTGGTGCTCGAGGCGTCGCCGTTGGCGTTCGCGGCGTCGCCGCCGCCTCTGCCCGCCGATTGTTCCTGGGCACCGGCGGCGCCGGCAAACCCGAGGGCAGTGAGCGTCAGCAGGGAAATGCTCCCCTGTAGGGCGAGCGGCCGACGGCCACGGGCTCGCTGCTGTCGAGCCTCGAGCTTCTTGAGCTTCTTCGACTTCTTCATTGTACCCCCTACTATTTGACCGAAGACGCCGCGGGCATCGCGGCCCGCGTGTATTCCCGCTTTCTTCCCCCGAACATCAGCCCGCCAGCCGCCTGAACCGGACCGCCTGGCCGCCGCCTGTTGCAAGCGCGAGCGTAAGTCGGTCGCCGCGCCCGACGATGCGGCTCTCGATCGCGAGCGATTCCGGGTTCGCATACTCGGCGAGCTGCGTCGCGATGGTCGATTGCACGCGCTTGTTGATCTGCGTGTGTCCGAAGGTCACATCGAAGATTCCGGGCGTGAAGTCCAACGGCCCGGACAGCATCCTCGTGAACGGCAGAATCGTGAGGTGATCGGGCGAACTGGTCGGCACGCCATCGGCATCGACCGAGACACAGGCGCGCAGGACTCGGCCGGGGGACTCGACGCACTCCGTTGCAACGGCACGCGCGCCGATCGCAGATGCCGCGAGGCACGCGAGCAGCGCACGGCATTGAGCGGCGGCCAAGCGTCCCATTAACGGTTCCCCCCCGAAACGACGCCCGCATACTAACGCAAAAGTTGCGTCGCCTGTCAACTTGAGATTAGTGGGTCTTGACGATTGCGGATCGGAGGTCGACTCGAGCGCCGGACGGCACGCGGAGAGCAGGCGGGGAGTCTAGGCTCATTGATGCCACATATATAATTGATTTATATCATTTATTCTCGGTCGGGTAGGGAGCTCGCATGCGCTGACTGCGAGTTTGCGTGCACGGCAAGCGATGCGCGCGAACGTGCGGGTCGCTGGCTATCTTTCGTACACCAAACGCAAAACTTGCGTTAGGCTATCACTTAGAGCGAAGTGCGCCGAACACGATCGAGGTCAGCCCGCCAACCGCAAAGAGCAGCGCCGCGAGCTTGAGCGCGCCGACGGCGCTGCCGCCGAGCCCGCTGTCGAGGAGCGGACCGAGAATCACTGCGCCGACGAGCTGCGGCACGACGAGGAAGAGGTTATGGATACCCATGTTCACGCCCATCTTGCTCGCGGGCGATGCGCTGGCGACGATGGCGTACGGCAGCGACAGGATTGAAGACCAGGCGACCCCGATGGCCATTGATGGCAGCCAGGGCAGGGCGTGGGGGTTGCCCGTCACGAGCCCGAGAATGCCCACCGCGCCGATGGCGAGGCACGCGCCGTGCGTGAAACTCCGGCCCCAGCGCGCACTCGCGCGCGCCACGAGCGGCGCCGCCGCGATGGCGAACGCGTTATACATCGCGTACAGCACGCCCACCCAGTCGGCCGCATCGTGAAAATGCGCCGACGCCGGATCATGGGACCCGAACCGATGCTCGGCGACCGCGGGAACCGTGTACACCCAGAGCGTAAAGAGGCCGAGCCAGGTGAAGAACTGCACGACAGCAAGCCGCTTCATCTCGGGCGGCATCCAAACGATGTCTTCGCTGATTTGGAGAAGCCCCGCGGGATGCCTGCCGCGGCGCGCGAGGCCACTGAGCCAGAGCTGCGACAGCCCGTAGAGCACCGCAAAGGCCGCGAGCACGTACAGCTCCTGGCGGAGCCCGAGTATGCGACTCAGGAAGGCGCACGCGGTCCCGCCGCCGAGCCACACGGCACCGCGACGCAGCAGGCGCCCGGCCGCCGGCCGCGCGGCACGCAGCGCCGCTTGATCCGGGAACGAGGCCGTGCCCGGAGTCTCATGGACGAAGGCGACCGTCCAGCCGATGGTGGCCAGCAGCGCCAGCGCTCCGAACCAGAATGCAAGTCGCACGGATTCGGGTACCGCCCCGCTCACCGGCTGCGACGCGATCCCGAGCCCGTGTCCCAGCACCCAGGGCAATGCCGAGGAGACCACTGCGCCGGCGGCGATAAACGCGGCCTGCAGCGCGAAGGCCCGGTTCCGCTGGTCCTCGGGGACGAGATCACCCGTCAGCGCGCGCAACGGCTCCATCGCCAGGTTCGCGCCGATGCAGAGCAGCCACAGAAGCGCCGCTGCGATCGCCAGGGACGAGGCGTGGACGAAGAGCACCAGCGCGGCGCTGGCCGTGAGCGCACCGACCAGGATGAATGGCCGCCGGCGTCCCCAGCGGCTGCGGGACCGATCGCTGAGGTAGCCGACCATCGGCTGCACGAGCGCGCCGGTCGCCGGACCCGCGATCCAGAGCACTGCGAGCTGACCGACATCCGCCCCGAGCGATTGGAACAGCCGGCTGGTGTTTGCGTTCTGCAGCCCCCAGACGATCTGGACCCCGAAGAGTCCGACGCACAGGTGGACGACTGTGCCGAGGCCGACAGGCCCGCGAACGGACTTCATCGCTTGCGTGCGCACTCCCCGAGCGCGGCCCGAGGCCGCTTGATTCGCTGTGCTATTTTCCGTTTCCGTTCCGCAAACCAGTTAACTAGATGCAATGGCTAATGTCCAGCGCGGTACCGGCACGACGACCCTCGAGAATCTGGCTCGACGGGCCGGCGTATCGGTGTCGACCGTCTCGCGGGCGCTGAACGACCACGCCTCGATCAGTGCCCGGACGAAGCAGCGGATCTGGGAGATCGCGCGCGAG
>DATKFF010000590.1:0-2820 GCA_035511595.1 Solirubrobacteraceae bacterium
GTCGCACGTCGTCCATGAGCTGGCCCGCGCCGCCTCGCCCACGTTCGCGCAGAGCCAGCAGGGGCCGTTCGCGTTCGAGATCAGTGCGGTGTTCGGCTCCGCCGCGTCGGCGAGCCGGTGGTGGACGCAGGTGGTCCATCCCGGGCTGCGCCGCTGCTTCGAGAGCGTGCTCAACGCTTCCGCGTCCGGCGGCGTGAAGCTGCACGCGACCGCCGCCCAGGTCCTCCCGCTGCCCGGTGGCCCGTCCGGACTCGAGCGCTACCGCATCAGCGGGCAGGCGACCAGCTCCGGTCAGAGCACCCCGATATTCTTCGACGTCCTGCTGGAGCGGCGTGAGGGGTACGTGGCGGAGCTTCAGCTCTCGAGCTTCGAGTCGCCGCCGGCCGACGCGCTCGAGCGCCAACTTGCAAGAGCGGTGGTCCGCCGGCTGCCGGCGCACTGACAAACCTGGGAATTTCTGCGTTGATCGAAGTCATGGAGGTGCGGTGATCATGGGGCGGACCATTCGATACGCGATCGTGCTCGCGGTGAGCGGCGCCACGCTCGCGGGGGCTGCCGCGCCGGCTCTGGGGGACGCCTGGTTTCCCCACCCGAGCGGCGCGACCTGGCAGTACGAGTGGAGCGACAGCACCTACAACCCGTCCGGCACGGTCGAGAACCTGATCGTTCAGCAGCAGCAGGGATCGAGCTTCACGCTCGCCTGGGCGGACTCCGCGGAGACGCCGCCTGCGGCCGGATCGAACCCCGCCTGCGGACAGAACAGCGACATCGGGACGATGAGCTTCCAGGACACGACCTCGGGCCTGCTGAACACCAACTGGCAGAGCTGCCCGCCGCCGTCCAGCGAACCGATCCTGTGTGCTTCGCAGGCCAATTGCGCCAACAGCCTCTCGAGCGCGCTCTTCAACGTGATCTGGGGAAGCCGTGCGCCGGTCATCTCCGAGCCGCTGCTGCGCGGCGTCAGCTGGACCTCGACCGGCGGCCAGGACAACACCGTCACCAGCGACTCGCAGTACGACGGGGTTCAGCTGGTCAAGGTTCCGGCGTTTCCCGGAGGCGTGCCAGCCGCGGTCGTGCGATCGCAGATCACGCAGGCCGGGGCGCTCGGCGACCCGTACGGGAGCGGCATCCGCACGACTTGGTGGGTGTACGGCGTCGGCCCGGTGCGCGTGCTCTTCCAGCACGCGGGCGGTAGCTCCGCGCCCGTGACGGAGGTGGACCTGCTGTCGACCAGCCTGAAGCCGCAGCCCGATCCTCCCGACCAGGACTACTTCCCGCTGACGCTGGGGCTCAAGGGCACCTACAGCTGGACCAACAGCCACTACATGCGCAAGCCTGAGATTCAGAAGTTCTCGGTCGCCGCGGCCGCCAATCGCTCGGCGCGGTTCACCTTCACGAGCGTCTCCGGTCCGATCCGCGCGAGCGGGCAGTACGTGCTGGACGACCGCCTGGACGGGTTGACTGTGATCGCCGGTTCGAGCGCCGCCGCCTCGCTGGTCAAAGCTCCGCGGCTGGGGCACAACCGGCACTTCTTCACGCCGTACGACCTGATGAGCTACGGATTCAACCCGCTGCTCCCGGCGTACGCCCAGACCGGCTCGGTCTGGCATTCCGGCAACGCGGTCGACACGGCGGCCTTCGGGGTCGTCGGCACGACGCAGATCGTCGGGATCCGGACGGTGCGCGTGCCCGCGGGCACGTTCCAGGCGCTGGTGGTGCGCAGCGTGCTGACGCAGAAGGGGTACGCGTTCGGCAGCGGCGTGCGCACGATGTGGTTCGCGCCCGGCCGCGGTCTCGTGAAGCTCGAGTTCCAGCACCGGGACCGAAGCTTGTCGCTGGTCGAGCTCACCAAGTAGCCCCATGCGTGCGCGCGCCAGCGTGATCATCGTCGCGGCGGCGGTGCTTGCCACCGGCTGCGGCGCCGCGGCTCCCACGCCGCGCGCGCAGGTGGCGGCGTATGTGACCCAGGCCAACGCGGCGGAGCGTCAGCTTCAGGCGCCGCTCCAGGTCATCAACCAGACCGTCAACGGCGCCGTGCTTCCGCAGACCGGCGGGGCGATCGCTCTCGCGCGCCAGCGAGAGCAGGCGCTGATCGCTGCGTGGCGCAAGATCACCGCCGTCCGTGCGAGGCTCGCGCGGTTACAGGCGCCTGCGGCGGCCGTGCGGCTGCGGGCGCTGCTCTTGGCGCTGGTTGACCATCAGGCGGCTTTGACGCTGCAGAGCGCGAGGCTCGTCCGCTTCCTGCCCGAGTTCACCGCGGTGTTGAAGCCGCTTCGACCGGCGATTACAAGGCTCAGCGCGGTGCTGCGGATAAACCAGGCGTCGGGCGCGGCGTCCGTGGCAGCGGTGTATGCGCAGAAGGCGCAGGCACTGCGCGCCTATCGCCTAACCACGCAGCAGGTTGGCGCGCGGCTGCTGCGCCTTACGCCGCCGACCATGCTGCTGCCGTCGTATCGCACTGAGCTGGGCGCGCTGCACGGGATGGGATCCGCCGCGGGGAAGCTGGCCGATGCGCTCGCGGCGCAGCAGACCTCCCGGATCGCACCATTGCTGAGCGCGTTCGACGGCGCCGCCTCGGCCCCGGGAGCGCGATCGGCGCAGCTCGCTCAGGCAACCGCGATCAAGGCATACGACCGCCAGATCGCGCAGCTCACGCAGCTGGAGCTGGCCGCCGCCCGTGAGCGGTTGCGGCTGACGAACACGCTGCAATAGCCGGCTTCACCCGGCTCAGGTGAGGATCAGCTGCGCAACGAGCGGCGCGCTCGGCGCGCTGCCGCCGCTGACCGCGTAACCGGAGACGATCAGCTTCACCGATCTGTA
>DATKFF010000591.1:0-2619 GCA_035511595.1 Solirubrobacteraceae bacterium
CAGGTAGGTGAAGAGCGTGTGCCCCGGCCGCAGCAGCGCGATCTCCTGCGGCTGGGGCTCCTTGACCTTGACGATCAGCTCGGCGGAGCCGAACAGATCCTCGGCGTCGGGGACGATCGCCGCGCCCTGGGCGGCGTAGCCGTTGTCGTCGATCCCCGAGCCCATCCCCGCCCCGCGCTGGACGAACACGTCGTGGCCGGCGTCGGTGAGCTCGCGGACGCCCGCCGGCGTCAGCGCGACCCGGTACTCGTCGGGCTTGACCTCCGCCGGGACGCCGACCTTCATCCGCGGCGCTCCACGTATCCCTGCCCGTGGTGCTCGTCCTGCACGTGCATCCGGTCGCCGGCCTCGGTCAGGACCGGCCGCAGGATCTGCTCGATCTCCTCGAACTGCTCCGGACCCGCGATCAGCGGCGGGGAGAGCTGGATCACGGGGTCGCCGCGGTCATCGGCACGGCAGATCAGGCCGCGACGGTAGAGCTCGCCTGAGAGGAAGCCCCGCAGCAGCGTCTCGGACTCCTCGTCGTCGAACGACTCCTTGGTCTCCTTGTCCTTCACGAGCTCGATCGCATGGAAGTAGCCGGCTCCGCGTACGTCGCCGACGATCGGCAGGTCGCGCAGCGACTCGAGCATCGCGCGGAAGTCCGCTTCGTGGGCGCGCACGTTGTCGATCACGCCCTCGTTCTCGAACACGTCGAGGTTGGCCATCGCGACCGCGGCGCACACCGGATGCCCACCGAACGTGAAGCCGTGGGTGAAGCTGTTCGGGCCTTCCATGAACGGCTCGGCCACGCGGTCGGAGACGATCACGGCGCCCATCGGTGCGTACGCGCTCGTCAGCCCCTTGGCGGTGGTGATGATGTCCGGCTGGTAGCCGTAGCGCTGGGCGCCGAACCACTCGCCGAGCCGGCCCCACGCGCAGATCACCTCGTCGGAGATCAAGAGCACGTTGTTCTCGTCGCAGATCTCACGCACGCGCTGGAAGTAGCCCTCCGGGGGCGTGAAGCAGCCGCCCGCGTTCTGCACCGGCTCGAGGATCACGGCCGCGACGGTTTCGGGCCCCTCGAACTCGATCGTGTGCGCGATCGACTCGGCGAACTGCGCCTCGGTCATTCCCGGCGCGAGGCGGTAGGTGTTCGTGTTGGGAACGTGCCGGGCGCCGGGCGTAAGTGGCTCGAACGGCTCCCGCAGGGATGTGATCCCGGTAGCGGACAGCGCCCCCAACGAGGTCCCGTGATAAGCGATGTCCCGGGCGATCACCTTGGTCTTGTTCGGATGGCCGGTGAGCTTGTAGTACTGGCGGGCGAGCTTCAGCGCAGACTCGACCGCTTCGCTGCCCCCACTGGTGAAGAACACGCGGTTGAGGTCTCCCGGCGCCAGCGCGGCAACCCGCGCCGCCAACTCGATCGCGCGCGGGTGCGCGTAGGACCAGTTCGTGAAGAAGCCGAGCTCACGCGCCTGGTCGGCGCCGGCCTGCGCGACGTCGCCGCGCCCGTGGCCGATGTTGACGCAGAACAGCGCCGAGAGCCCGTCGAGGTAGCGCTTGCCGTGCTCGTCGTAGACGTAGCAGCCCTCGCCGCGGACGATGATCGGGATCTCGTGGTCGGCGTACGCCGACATGCGCGTGAAGTGCATCCACAGATGGCGGCGCGCCATCTCCTGCAGGACCCCGGGTTGTGTCTCGACTACGTGCTCGGTGCTGGCCATCGTGCTCCTCTCATTGCCGGCTCGGGACACCGCGCCCCAGCGCCGGTACTACAAACCTAGCGCCGCCGCTCAGCGGCGACAATCGAGCGACTCCCAGTCGGCGCTATGCGGCGGCCGGCTTGCGCGCCCGGACGATCGCCGCGCCGGCCCGCTCGTGGACGCGGTGGGTCTCACGAATCTCGACGTCCAAGAGGCCGGCGGCCTGCAGCGCCCCGCGGAACTCGGCCTCGGTCAGCGCCCCGGCGATGCACCCGGTCCAGGCGGCCATGTCGACCCGGGTCTGAGCGTCCATCTCGGGGTCGGCGATCACGTCGGAGACCGCGAACCGGCCCCCGGGCCGCAGCACGCGGGCGGCCTCGCGAATCGCGGCGGGCTTGTCGCCGGACAGGTTGATCACGCAGTTGGAGATCACGACGTCGACGGTTTCGTCTCCGAGCGGCAGCTCCTCGAGGTAGCCCTTGACGAACTCCACGTTCTCGACCCCGGCGTCCGAGGCGTTGCGGCGCGCGAGCTCGAGCATCTCGTCGGTCATGTCGAGGCCGATCGCCTTCCCGCTCGGTCCGACCCGACGCGCCGAGATCAGCACATCGGCGCCGGCGCCGGACCCCAGGTCGAGAACGGTCTCGCCCTCGCCCAGGTCGGCGACGGCCGTCGGGACCCCGCAGCCGAGCGACGCGCCGCCCGCCAGCGCGGCGGCGGCGTAGCGCTCACGGACCGACTCGCGGATGTTCTCTACGGGCGGCTCGTTGCCGGCGGTGCACCCGCAGCCGGGGCCCGCCGCCGCCGCGACCGCTGCCGCCGCGTATTTCTGACGGACCGCCTCGCGGGTCGTCTCGGCGTTCTCGCCGGCCCCGCAGCAGCCCGTCTCTAGGCCAGCCATCCGGACAGCTCCTCGAGCGCATTGGGGATCACG
>DATKFF010000592.1:0-2627 GCA_035511595.1 Solirubrobacteraceae bacterium
CCGTCGCTGGCGATCGCCTCGACCGTGCCGGTCGAGGTGGTCGCGCCGGGGTAGGCGATCGCCGTGGCGAGCAGGCTGCCCGAGCTGAGCTCCTGGTAGCTCACCTGAACCTTGTCGCCGACCGACAGGCCGCCCCCAAGACCCTGCACGCCGCTCGTCTGGAAGGTGACGTCGTGCCCGCTGCTGGTGCTGCCCCTGAGCACCGAGCGGACGAAGTGGTAGCTCTTGTAGAACGGGCTGCTCGCGTCTGGGGCGCCGTCATCAAGCCAGCCCGCGCCGCCGTTCGAGTTACCGCCGCCGCCACCGTCGGAGGTGCCGAAGAAGCGTCCGTCGATGTTCATGAAGATGTGTACGCCGCGGTGGTCGTAGAGGGTGACCGCAACCGGGCCGGTCCCAACTCCGCGTGCGATCAGCCCCTCGCTGAGCAGCTGGGAGACAATCCCCGCGTCGTTCGGCACCCCGCTCCCGGCCGGCCAGAGTCCCGCCGCCGACAGCACCGCAGCGACCGCGCCCGAGCAATCGAACCCGATCCGGCGACCGTTATAGCCCGGGCCCCTGATCCCGATGCTGGCCGTCCCGGCCAGGGCGTGCCCGCCACCGTAGACATAGGGGTAATCCTTCTTCGTGATGGAGCCAGCAGCTACCGAGAGAGCGTTGACAATGCCGATCGGCCGGCCCGGTGTCTGAATCGTGAATGACGACCAGCTGACCGAGGTGACCGCTCCCGACACGGATCCGCGCGCCTGAACGCCGGCGGCGAGGGCGCTCGTCAGCGCAGCCATCGAGAGCACCCCCGCAAGCGCGAGCGCGCGGACAACCTGTCGTTTCAGCACGAGTCCTTTCACGTGAAGCGATCGCCCCTCGGACCGGTATCGGCGCAGGAGGCCGGTTAGTCAAGGTCGCTCGGTTGACAAGCGGACACACCGACGGTTGATGCAACGATCGAGGCGACGGGCCCCTTGTTCACCAGGATCCGGCGAGGACGCCTCACCTGGTTGCTCGCGATTCTGCGGAGTGCTTGTTCGCCAGCACGCAGGAGCCCGCAGAGACGGCGGGCCGCCAGCAATAACTGAATGGAGGTCGAGATGGAACAGAGCGCGGTCGGGTTCGAGCGGGATATACGCCCGCTGTTTCGCGACAAGGACGTCGAGTCAATGTCCTCCGCGTTCGACCTCTCGTTCTATGACGACGTACGCGCTAACGCGGACAGGATCCTCGACACGGTGGCTGACGGGTCGATGCCCTGCGATGGCCCGTGGCCGGCCGAGCAGGTGGAGTTGTTTCGCAGCTGGGTTGACGCGGGCTGCCCCGCCTAGCCGGGCCGTAACGACCCTCGCCACTCCTCTCGCGGAGGGGCTGGGAGCTTCAGCGATGCGTCTAACCCTGCTCGAGCCCGAGGTACGGCTCGAGCAGGGCGCGCAACCGCATGCGCCCCCTGTGCAAGCGGCTCTTGAACGCCGCCTCGCGCAGGCCTACGGCCGCGGCGGCCTCCTCGGTCGAGAGGGCCTCGATGTCGCGCAGGACGACAGCCGCGCGCCAGTCGGGAGGAAGCTCTGCCAATGCTCGCTCCAAGGTCACTTCGAATTCGTGGTCCAGCGCCCGGGCGTCGGGACGTAGGTGCGGCGCGTCGGGGAGCAACGCGATTTCATCGTCGACGCCGGGTCCTGGTTCAGCGATCGCCCGCGGGCGACGCGCTAGGCGGCGCTGGGCCTCGTTGAACGCGATCCGGTAGAGCCAAGTGGACAGCCGCGCGCGTTCCTCAAACCGCGGCAGGCTACGCCATGCCCGGAGGAATACTTCCTGGGCGACGTCCTCGGCCTCGATCGGCTCAAGGCCGAACCGACGCAGTGCGGTGTACACCCGGTGGGCGTGGGCGTTCACCAGTTCGGCGAACGCACGCTCGTCCCCGGACTTCGCGCGACGGATCAGCTCGCGCTCTGAGACCGGCGGGATCGTCATGCCCCCCGGCGGACGGCGATCGCAATCGCCGTCCGCGGAACGCGGCTCAGCGCTCTTCGAGCTCCAGGGAGCAGGAGTTGCTGCAGAACCTCTCGCCGGTGGAAATGTTGTCGTTCACGCTCCGTCGAGATGAGCGCCGGCCCGGAGCCACTCACGTCAGTGGTCGGAATGCTCGTGGAGCCGCCGGAGCACGGCTGCGGTCATCTCCGCCGCGTCCGGGCCCCCCCGTGGGTGCGGCAACCGACGCAGAGCGCTCACCACGCGACGTAGGCCCCCCAGGACGCCGCGACACTCGGGGCACTCCTTCGTGTGGCGGTCCATCCGAACTCGCGCTCGCGCCCCGAGTTCCTCGTCGAGGTACTCGGACATGTGGTCGGGAGCCCAGCGATGATCGCGTTTGAAGCGCAGGCTGTGCAAGAAGCGGCTCATGCGGTGTTTGACCCGATCCAGATCCGTCGAGGTTCTCACAACCACCTGCTGCCGTGAACCGATTTCGAGCCGACAGCGGTCTCAAGTTGTGATGACCACCGCGTCCGGCCTCGCACCGTGATGTCCCTGCTTCGGCGCCTGGCGTCCGAAACGCTCGCCGGGCACGAATTGCCCAGCCTTGGCGATGCGCCGGAGTTGCTGGCGATTCAGCCGTGGTTCAACACGCGCGACGGCAGACC
>DATKFF010000593.1:0-4751 GCA_035511595.1 Solirubrobacteraceae bacterium
GCAGGGACGCCGGGGAACAGTGGATTGGGATTGGCGATCGGCGGGACGGGAAGCGAAGGCGGCGCCGGAAGCGACGGAGGCGCCAACCCGACTGACATCCACCGTGCGGGAGCCGCGTCTGCGCGAGCGGCTGCTCCGATATGGAGCGCCGTGAACGCAGCGGCCGTAGCCACTGCGAGCCGCAGAAGCGCACGAAGGGGCGGATGTGTGGGCGCACGTTTGGCGATAGCGCCACAGGCTGGGGCAGACCAGCACAAGTTGGACTGAGCCGCGGGACAGGCTCAGGGACAGACCCCGGGGCGTCCGGATCCGCACGACGCTGATCTCGAACGGCCGACGGAAAGCACGCGCACCGTGGGTGTGGTGTGATGCTGCCGCGATGAAGGACCTGCACGCCACCGCGTCGGCGACCGTCGCCGCGAGCCCCGAGCAGATCACCGCGCTGCTGGCCGACGTCGAGGGCTACCCGCGGTGGTACCCGGACCTGATCCGTGACGCTGAGACGGTCGAGCGAGGCGCGGACGGGACGCCCACCCGCGCGCGGGCGACGATTCATCTTGCGCTCGGCCCGCTGGTCCGCGACTTCGCGATGGAGCTCGCGGTCACGATTGTGCCGGGACAGAGCGTGACCCTGACGCGTGTTCCACACGAGCCCTCCGACCCCGAGCGTTTCGAGGTCAGCTGGCGGGTGCAACCCGGGGCCTCGGCGCAATTGCTGCTCGAGCTCGCCGCGAACGTCGACGTGCCGCGGCTGCTGCCGGTCGGGACGCTAGGCGAGCAGCTGGCTCAGGGGTTCGTCGACGCCGCCAGCCGCGCGCTTGCGGGCTCCAGCCCGAACGCCTCGGCGAGCAGCTCGTAGGAGCGCCTGCGCGCAGCGTGGTCGTGGGTGATCGTCACCACGATCACCTCGTCGGCGCCGTATTCGGTGGCGAGATCCTCGACCTCGGCGCGGACCTTCTCAGGCGAGCCGATGATCCCGCGCCGGCCGGGGAGCGTGCCGCCGTTCTGCTCGCGGCCGCCGAGCTTTCCCTCCCGCCGAAGGAACTCGGTCGCCGTCTCGGGCGACGGCACCGGGGTCAGCTGCCCGCGGCGCAGCAGCGTCAGCGTCATCCGGCTGCTGGTCGCCAGGTGCTGGGCCTCCTCGTCGGTGGGCGCGCACAGCACCCACGCGGCGACCGCGGTGCGCTGCGCCTGCAGCCGGCGGTCAGGTGCGAACCGCTCGCGGTAGAGCGCGGCGATCTCCTTGCCGCCGGGATTGATGAAGTCGGCGAACGCGTACGGGAGCCCGAGCTCCGCCGCCCAGATCGCGCTCTGTGGGGATGAGCCGAGCATCCACACATCGGGGAGCTCGGGGCGGCCCGGCAGGTTCGCCGCCAGGTGGCGGAACGGGTGGTCCTCGGGGAGCGCGTCCTCGAAGTAGCCGAGCAGCTCCGTCAGCTGCTGGGGGAAGTCGTCGGGCGAGGCCTGGCGGCGGTCGCGCTGGAGTGCGTACGTGGTCAGCGGATCCGTGCCGGCGGCGCGCCCGAGCCCGAGGTCGATCCGCCCGGGGTAGAGCGCCGACAGGATCGTGAACGTCTCGGCGACCTTCAGCGGGCTGTAGTGCGGGAGCATCACGCCGCCGCTGCCGACGCGGATCGCCTGCGTGGCGGCCGCGATCGGGCCGATCAGCGCCTCCGGGCTGGCGCTCGCGAGCATCGGGCCCCCGTGGTGCTCGGCGACCCAGTAGCGGTGAAAGCCGAGCTGGTCGGCGAGCACCGCGAGGTCGATCGTGTTGTGAAGCGCCTCGGCGCCCGTCGACCCCTCGGAGATCGGCGACTGGTCGAGCACTGAGAGGCGCATGACATTGATGGTAGGAGGCACGGCGACGAGGATGGTGGCGGCGTCTGCGACGTCGCCACCATCCCGTCCAATCCGTGTCAGCTCGTGCCCGGCTCGCTACCAGTGGTCGCCGAGCCCACCGCCGACGTTGCCTCTACCGACTACCTGCGAGTAGCGTGCCGCACCGTATGGTGCGGGCGCGGCCCGGCCGCCTTCGCGACCGTGTAGAACGCCGGCCGCGGCACGCCGCCGGGGCCGATCAGGCCGGAGTCCCAGCCCGTGCTCGGACCGTCGACGGTGCCCTGCCACTGGTAGTGGTAGATCCGCGTCACGTTCGGGAACTTCTTCGGGATCGAGAACAGGAACGCCTCGTCCCTGCCCGCGGCGATCGTGCTCTGGTTGCGGTACTGCCAGTGGCCCCGGCGCTCGATGCCGGCGATCTCGGTCAGCCAGATCTGGCTCCCTCGGTTGATCACGCTCTGCATCGTCCGAACCTGGCTGGTCGTGTGGCTGCGGACGTCGTAGTAGTTATGCAGAGCCCAGACCTTCGGCTTGTAGTGCAGGCCGGACATGTAGGCGCGCAGATAGCTCGCGAGCGTGTATCGACCGCCCGGGACGCGGTACGTCGGGAGATACACCTCACCTGCCACGTCGGTGCACCCGCGGCAGTTCTGCACGAGCGCGTTGAAGTACGACGCGGCAAGGCGCGGGTTGTTGGCGAGCTTCGGCCGGTAGACCCAGTCGGGCTCGTTCCAGGCGGCATACGTCTTGACCTTGGGGAAGTCCTTGATGAACGCCTTGATTGCCTTGCCGTACTGGCTGGGGGTCGGGACGATGTTCCCGTCGCCCCCGAACGAGATCATCGGCTGCACGCCGTCCGAGAGGGCGGCGTTGATCCACGCGCGGGCGCCGTTCAGCACTGACTTGTTCCTCGTCACGGCGGCGTCGAACGGGACGAAGTAGCGCGCGACCGTCAGGTTCAGGCTCTGGAACCTCGACTGCGAGAACATCCCGGCGTTCTGGTCGCTGATCCCGACGGTCAGCTTCGCCGCGGCGCTCGCCGGCAGCGCGGTCGCCAGCAGCGCACACGCACAGGTCAAGGGCAGCAAAAATTTCGAGAGTCGGTGGACCATGTAGGTCATCGCCTCCTAGATAGCGGGTCAAACGAGGCCCCCTGCCGGCCGACCGGGCCTCAGAACAATCTAGCGGTATATACCCCAGGGGCGCCGTTAGTAGCGCCGGCCGCGCGTCGGGTATGTTCAGCCGATGGACTACCGAACGCTTGGCGGCACCGGAGTCAGGGTCTCGCCGCTGTGCCTCGGGGCGATGATGTTCGGCGCCTGGGGCAACACCGACCACGACGAGAGCATCGCGATCATCCATCGCGCGCTCGACGCGGGGATCAACTTCATCGACACCGCCGACGTGTACTCCCGCGGGGAGTCCGAGGAGATCGTCGGCAAGGCGCTGTCCGGCGGCCGGCGTGAGCACGTCGTGCTCGCCACCAAGGTGCACGGGACGATGGGCGACGACCCGAACGAGTTCGGCAACTCGCGTCGCTGGATCGTCAGGGAGGTCGACAACAGCCTGCGGCGGCTGAAGACCGACTGGATCGACCTCTACCAGATACACCGCCCCGAGCTCGACACCGACATCGACGAGACGCTCGGCGCGCTGAGCGACCTGGTGCACGCGGGCAAGGTCCGCTACATCGGCTCCTCGACGTTCCCGGCCGCGCGGATCGTCGAAGCCCAGTGGGTCGCCGAGCGCCGCGACCGCGAGCGGTTCGTGTGCGAGCAGCCGCCCTATTCGATCCTCGTCCGCGAGGTCGAAAAGGACGTGCTGCCGACGTGCGAGCGCTACCGCATGGGCGTGATCCCGTGGAGCCCGCTGGCGGGTGGGTGGCTCACCGGTCGCTTCCGGCTCGGCGCCGAGGTTCCGACGTCGCGGCGGGCGGAGCGGATTCCGGACCGCTACGACCTCTCGCTGCCCGGCAACCAGCGCAAGCTGGAGGCGGCGGACGCGCTCGCGAAGCTCGCCGAGGAGGCGGGGATGACGCTGATCGAGATGGCGCTGGCGTTCGTGATCCGCCACCCGGCGGTGACCGCCGCGATCATCGGTCCGCGCACGATGGAGCACCTCGAGTCGCAACTGAGCGCCGCCGACGTGACGCTGTCCGACGAGCTGCTCGACAGGATCGACGAGATCGTCCCGCCGGGGACCAACCTGAACCCGGGCGACGGCGGCTGGCAGAACCCGGCGCTTGCTCCCGGCGCCCGCCGGCGCTAGGGCGCCGATTCCGTCCGGCGCCGGGTTCATCCTGGCCACAGTGGCGACGGAGGGACGAGGGTTGCAGGACGCTGACGCGAGCACCACGAGCGATACGGCCCACCTTCAGGCGCTCGTGTACGAGCTGCTCGACGCGCACGTCGACACGCTCACGCTGGCGGCTGAGCTCTCCGAGAATCAGGGCTGGGCCGCGCACCTCGACTATCTCCGCGACCTCCAGCGGGTCGCGCGCGAGACGCTCGCGCGGTTCGGCGGCTAGCGCGTCAGCGCTGGGCGTGATCGATTTTCCTCCATATTGGAGGCAGATCCATCACGCCCGGTCGCGTCAGCCGGTGCCGAACTCAGGGCGACGCTGGCACGACGACGACCGGTGCCTCGCCGTTGAGCTCAGCCGTGTCGAACCCAGACTCGGACAGCCGCCGCACGTTCGGCATCCGCTCGAGGAACGCGTCGGCGGTTTCGAGGAAGCCGATCCGCGGGGTCCGGTAGTGCATCGGCACCACCCACCGCGGCTGCAGGCGCTCGATGATCAGCGCCGCCTGCTCGGGGCCGATCGTCGGTCCAGCGCCGACGGGGAGGAACACGAGGTCCGGAGAGCCGACGGCCGCCGCCTGCTCCTCACGCAGCTCGCGCTGGCCGAAGTC
>DATKFF010000594.1:0-2601 GCA_035511595.1 Solirubrobacteraceae bacterium
CCAGCTCCGCCGGCGTCAACCCCCGCGGCAACTCCAACAACGCCAGCGGGTTGCCCCGCGTCTCCGCCACGATCCGCTCTTGCACCCGGTCATCCAACGGCACACGCAACACCAAGCCCAACAAAGCGCGCGCGTCACCATTGTGCAGACCCTCGACCACCAGCCTCGGCAACCCGTCGAGCTCGTCGCTCGGCTCACGCATCACTATCACCAGGGCGACCGACTCCGCCACCAGACGTCGCGCGACGAATACCAGCGCCTGCGCCGAGGCCCGATCAAGCCACTGCGCGTCATCAACAACACACAGAAGCGGCTGCTCCTCGGCCGCTTCTGACAGCAGACTCAACACCGCCAACCCCACCAGAAACCGATCCGGCGCGTCCCCGGCGCACAAGCCGAACGCGACGCCGAGCGCCTCCTGCTGCGGGGCAGGAAGCCGGTCGAGCCGATCCAGCAACGGCGCGCACAACTGCTGCAACGCCGCGAACGCCAGCTCCATCTCCGACTCCACACCCACGGCCCGCATCACCCGGAACCCAGATGCGGACCCGATCGCGGACTCCAACAGCGCCGTCTTGCCAATCCCCGGCTCGCCGGTCACGACCAGCACCCGGCTCTGCCCGCCGCGCACGGCCTCGAGCATCCGTCCCAACCCCTCGCGCTCGCCGCGCCGGCCGTGCAACAGCTCCGCCGGCCCCTCAGAAACCATGGCAGCACCGACCATACTGCGCCCCCCGTCCCGTCGACACCCCCGCGATGACGAGGTTTTCAGGAAGTGGACTGCGCGTAGCGGCCAGCGACGACGGTCAAGGAGACTGCTGAGATGGACGAATCCCAGAAGCGCACCGCCGTGCTCGGCGCGGTTCTGCTCGGCCACCAAAGGAGCCAGCAGCGGCCCGTTGGCTGACTACGCCGCGTCGGCGTCGCGGTATCGCAGCGCGGGAAAAATGCTCTGGGTCGACATGATGCGAAGGCTAGGCGCATCGGCGGCGCGCGTCTTGGAGAAATGGGATCCGCTCCTCACAACCCGTCGCCGACGACGCCTTCGGCGGGGATCAGCCGCGCGACGAACTCAGTCGCCATGGCCGCGATCTCCGCCAGGCGCTCCGGCGCGCGTTGCAGCGCTCGCACACGTCCGCGAACCGGACCTGCCGCGCGACAGCCTTCGGCCCCAGCCCGACTCGGAGGTGTCAGGAAGCCACCGCGCCGGCAAGCGGTTCGCGCTCCGGGTCGGGCTCCGGCGGACGGCGGCGGTCCCGCGCCCCGAAGAATTCCGCGCCCTCGATGCTGATACGCGGGAGCAGCCGGTCGAGCCACCGTGGCATGTACCAGTTCACCTTCCCCATCACGACCATCAGTGCCGGCACAAGCAGACAGCGGACGATCGTGGCGTCGAGGATCACGGCTACGGCCAGACCGATGCCGAACTGCTTGACGGTCGGGTCACCGTTCAGCACGAAGCTGCCGAACACGAACACCATGATCAACGCTGCAGCGGTGATCACGCGGCCACTGGTGACCAGGCCGGAGACGACGCTCTGCTTATTGCGCTCGCCGGCATGAACGTGTTCCTCGATCTGGCTGACTAGGAAGACCTCGTAGTCCATCGACAGACCGAACAGGACCGCGAACATGAACAACGGCACGTAGGAGACGATTTCCACCGAGCTCTCCAGACCGATCACGCTGTGCAGCCATCCAAATTGGAAGATCGCCGTCAGCACGCCGTAGGCGGCGGCGATCGAGAGCACGTTCATCACCGCCGCTTGGACCGGGACGATGACCGTACGGAAGGCGAGCGTCAGGAGGATGAAGCTGAGCGCGATCACCACCAGGATCTGCAGCGGCAGCTTGCTCGAGATGTTCGCGGCAAGGTCCACGTATGCGGCTGTGGTTCCGCCGACGTAGGCCTTCATGTTCGTTCCGTTCTCGGCCTTCGGGATCACGGATCCTCTGAGGCTGTTCACGAGGTCGGTGGTTGCGGTCTCGGCCGGCCCCTTGGTCGGGATCGCGTTGAAGAAGGCGGTCGTCCCCGCCTTGTCGACCTGAACCGGCGTGACGGCCGCTACCCCGGACGTCTGCGAAACGTCCTTCTGCAGGGTTGCCAGTCGCGAGTCGCTGCTGCTCGTGGCAGGCGAGCCGAGCGAGACGGCAACGATCAACGGCCCGTTAACTCCGGCCCCGAAGTTCTTCGAGATCAAGTCATACGCTTGACGCGCGGTCGTCGACTTCGACAGCGCCGCGACGTCCTTCTGTCCGAGGTTCAGCGACAGCAGCGGGATCGCCAGGGGGAGCAGGATCGCCAGCGCCGCGACCCCGGCGACCACCGGATGGCTTGCGACTCCGGAGGCCCACCTTGCCCACAGGCCTCGCTTTGGATGTGTGCTGGTGTGACTCCGGCGCACTCGCAGCGAGTTGATCCGTGGGCCGACGATCGCGAGCGTCGCCGGGAGCAGCGTCACGGCTGCGAGGACCGCGACGACGACCGCGATCGCGGCCATCAAACCCATCGTCGTCACAAGTGGGATGTCGGCTACGGCCAGCGACACCAGCGCGATCGTCACCGTCGAACCGGCAAACACCACCGCGCCGCCCGAGGTG
>DATKFF010000595.1:0-10878 GCA_035511595.1 Solirubrobacteraceae bacterium
GAGACCGGCCACGTCCGCCCTGGTCGCGCTAGCCCCGCCTCATCCGCTGGATCGAATGCTGCTGCCACACCTCGAGGCAAGGGTGCGCCGCACGGCGCATCCGCATCGACTCCGAGGGGGCCGTCAGCGCCGACCGGCTCCGCATCGGGCCGTCGCGGCTGGCGCGACCTCGACCAACGCCTCCTCGGCGTACTCGGACGCATCACCGAACGCGACCGCTACCTGTGCCGCCTGCTCGACGAGCACCGCGTCCTCACCACCAGCCAGGTCGCCGACGTCGCCTTTACGGGCGAGCGCCGGGCCCGCATGCGCCTGGCCGAGCTCTACGCCCTCGACGTGCTCGACCGCTTCCGCCCCCAAGCCTGGGGCAAGCCCAGCCCATTCCACTGGACCCTCGGTCCCCTCGGCGCCGCTCTCGTGGCCGCCGACGCCGGCTTCGAGCTCGACGTGCCGGCCTGGCGCCGCTCCCTCGTCCACGACCTGGCCGCCAGCCAACGGCTGTCCCACCTGGTGGGCGCCAACGGCTTCTTCACCGCGCTCCTCCGCTCGGCACGCCGCCGCCCGGGGTCCGGTCTCGAGGAGTGGTGGTCCGAGAGACGATGCGGGCGGGAATGGGGCGCGGTGGTCCGCCCCGACGGCTACGGCGTGTGGCGCGAGGGCGAGGTCCGCCTCCCCTTTCTCCTCGAGTACGACAACGGCACCGAGACGCTCGCCCGCCTCGCCGCCAAGCTCAACGGCTACCTCGACCTGGCCAAGGCAGCCGGCCACCCCAACTGGGTCCTCTTCAGCTTCGGCTCGCCTCGCCGCGAGCACGAAGCCTCTAGGGCACTGGCCGGCCGCGGTGTCCCGGTCGCCACAACCAACCGGAGCACCGGCTCGCCGCCGGACGACGCCGTCTGGGCGCCACTCGTGGCACACGTCGAGCATCGACTGCGCCTGTCCGCTCTGGCCGCGCTCCCGTTCGGGGCAGCGTGACGATCGCATTCGACGCGGTTCCCTCGGCCACGCTCGGCGCCAAAGTGGCGGCCGGAGCGGGATCGCTCGTCCTCGTGGTGGCGGTCCTCGCCGCAGGAGCGGGTGCTGGCGTGGCCTCGTTCCTCGGCGGTGGCGACAGCCCGCCTTCGGCCAGCGCCGTGACACAGATCCCCCCGGCCATGCTCGCCCTCTACGAACAGGCCGCCGCCACCTGTGCGGGCCTGCCCTGGACCGTGCTCGCCGCCATCGGCACTGTCGAGTCCGACAACGGCCAGTCGACCCTGCCTGGCGTGCACTCGGGTGCCAACTCCGCTGGAGCCGAAGGCCCCATGCAGTTCGAGCCGAGCACCTTCGCGCAGTACGACGAGCCGGTCCCGCCCGGGGGTGCAAGTCCGCCATCTCCGTACGACCCGACCGACGCCGTCTACGCCGCGGCCAGAGATCTCTGTGCCAACGGGGCGGCGAACGGCGCCGACCTCTCTGCCGCCGTCTACGCCTACAACCACTCGTCCAGTTACGTCAGCCAGGTCCTCTCACTCGCCCAGTCCTATGGCCAGACCACGGCGCAGACGGTGGCCAGCGGCACGGCCGGGGGTATCGCGCTGGACTGGGCCCTGGCACAGGTGGGCACGCCGTACATCTGGGGCGGCGAGACGCCGGGCGTCGGCTTCGACTGCAGCGGACTCGTCCAGGCGGCCTACAAAGTTGCCGGCATCAACCTGCCCCGGGTGGCTCAGGACCAATACGACGCCGGACCACTGGTCCCTCCGAGCGATCCCCTCGAGCCAGGCGACCTGGTCTACTTCGGCGCCGGCCCGTCCTCGATCGACCACGTCGGCATCGTCGTGATGCCCGGAGTGATGGTCGACGCGCCCTACACGGGTGCCGACGTCCGAGAAGACACCTTTCCGACGACCTTCGGAGCCGCCTTCGGTGACATGCACTACGTCGGCGCGACGCGGCCCGCGGCGTGACCATCGAGTCAGAGAGGGCACGCTCAATCCACCCCGTCGCGAGGACGTCTAGAGGGAACTCGCTGACTTGGAGCGAGACGGGCGGTTGGCCCAGTTTCCTACCGCGCTCTTCGTCACCCCGACGGCGTCAGCGATCTCTTGGAGGCTCCAGCCTCGCTCCCGCAAAGCGCCGACGGCCTCCCGCCGCTGCCTTGCCACGCTCTCGGGCGAGAGCGCTACGAGGAGGCCGACGAAAGCAGCCTCAGTGGGCACGGACGATGGTCCGTCCGTCGTCTCTGACCGTGACCATGAACGCACGGCCGAGCTTCGGAACGCCGCTCGGCCACCGTTCGGCTGTCACCTCGTACACGATGACACGGTCGGTGCGATCCTCGGCGACTTCGTGGACCTGCACACCCTCGTGGCCGAGCCTGCGAGCGACGGCCATTGCAGCGGTCCGCTTCACGACGTCGGACGTGGCAGGTGCGTACCAGTCGGCGGGATACGGGGTCTCCATGCCTTCATCGTACACCTTTGGTGTACGATAAGTCGAGGGTTTTCCTTCCTCGAAAGCTGCTACGTCCTGCCGACGCAGCCGGTGGACCGAGGGCGATTTTCGACACCAAAACACGCCGCTCGTGGACACAAAGTGACGTCCCCGGGCACATCGTCGACCGGCACCACGGGCCACGTCCCGACGACCAGAGTCTCGTCGCAAGCCGCGTGGTCGCCAGTCTGGATCAGTCGATGCCAGGCCCAGACCTCGACCGCCCGACGCTTCACCTGGGCCCGCATGGCGTGCGGATCCGCCGTGCCCGAGTGGAGCAACGCAGCGAGCTCGGCCATGAAACGAGATCTTACGGAACGGCACCGAATACAGATACGGCCAGGTGGGGGGTGGCCCCACTGATCAGATCCGTCTACGAAACGGAGCTCGCCCGACGGACTCGTTCCCGATCCGTCGAGGTCGAAGTCAGCTGACGGTACAGCGTGGCGGTGGCGTCCTCCACGTCGAGGTCGAGCTCCGCCAGCCGAGCCTGCAAGAGCCTCCAGACATCTTGCACGGCGTCGACGCGCCCGCGGGCGCCGTGCAGCATCATGAGTCGTCGGTAGGGCTCCTCGGCGTAGCGGTCTCGCTCGATGGCCCGCTCCAGCAACTCGACCGCCGCTTCACTGTGCCCGGCCTCCGCCTCCAGCTCAGCGAGGCGCAAATGGGCGTCGAGGGCACGGCGGTGCAGGTTCTGGCGCACCGGCTCGACCCACGGTCTGTCGTCGCCCGTGAGCAACTCCCCGCGATAGATATCGACGGCCCGACGCAGAGCACGACGAGCGGATTGCTGCTCCGACGACTCGGCCGCCTCTGCCAGTGCGGACTGGAACGTCCACAGGTCGCAATCGATTTCGCCGGCTGCTGGCCGATAGTGCTCCCCCACCTTGGTCAGCACCTCGAGACTGAGGTCGCATCGGCTCCGCAGGCAGCTGCGCAGATCACTGAAGGATCGCCAGAATTGTCCGTGCACTCGATCGGGTTCGGTATCGGGCCATAAGGCCTCGACCGCTTCGTCACTGGTCGAGCCGCTCGGATGGAGCATGTACCAGGCCAGGAGATCCCGACCCCTGGCCCGCAGACCGCTGGCGATCACCTCGCCTCCAATAGAGATCTCGAGATGTCCGAACATGCGTACGGTGACGGGACGTACCTCACCTTCCTCCGCGACCTGCCACGTGTCATCGACCACCTGACCCGGCCGACGCTCTGGCGAATCAGCGTCGAAATCAGACTCTTCTCGGAGTTCACCGGGGTCTTCAAGACCGCTGCCCTCGTCTTCGACCACCGCGGAGAGTACGGCAACGGCCTCGTCAGCCTGCAGTCCGAATAGTTCGACGCCCTGCAGAAACCGCAGACCGTCGTCGGACTCGACGCTCAGGACTCGCCGCGACTCGTCGAGCCGAACAGTCGCGCATCCATCGGGCGATGCGCCGAGAAACAGCACGGCCATCCCGAGCGGCGCGGCAGCCCCGGCCAGCGCCGCCCACTGTCCCGACGTCGGGTTTTGCGGGGACATCTCCACAACGGCGAGCAGCATGGGGAAAGGGTGCTCAGGATTCTGAGTTCGGAACACCTTGGCGTCACTGGCGCCTGCTTCCTCGAGCCACCGACCGCGCATGACCCGCTCGGCCTCGAGCGCAGTGGCCGCCTGCCCGACGGTGGCGGACCGTCGGACGGCGCTTAGCGCACCGAGCCCAGGGAGCAAGCGTGTGGCGAGCGCTTCGGGGACCAGTACCTCGGCCGCACCCGGGCCAGCACGCACCAAGAGTGCGTCGACGAGTGCTCGGACGGCGTCGTCTGCGCTCCCTCCTTCGAGCGTCAGTCCCGAAAGTTCGGTCAGCTCGACAGTGACGGCAACGCCGTCGCGCAGGCCGATATCGACGAGTTCTGGTCGTTGGCGCCGCTCGACGTCATCGATGTCATCGACGGGTGACCGAGGTGCTGCAAACTCGTCGCCGTCGTCGTCGGGTGCGGCGGCGAGACGGAGCTGGGTGACCGTTGGGTCCTCGATCTCCACGTCCCAGGTGTTCGCTGGTCGCGGAGGTCGGTAGCGGTAAGCGTGGCGACGGCGCAAGCGGCCAATCGCTACGGCGAAAGCAACACCGGCGGCAAAGGTTCCCGCGACCACCGAACCCGAAGGCAACTCGACCGCCGCCGGTCGATTCGCCCGCGCCTCGTTTCGGGGTTCCGAGCGTTCGGCCGGCGGGGTCTGTTGAGCCGTGTCGCTGGTCGTCGATGTCGTGGAGGCCGGCGAAGGCGCAGACCGGGGCACCGGTGCCGGAGCTACCAGGGTCGGAACGGTAGTTGACGTGGGTTGCGGAGTCGCCGCCGACGGGGACACCGGAGCCGATGTCGCGGCCGTTGCGGGCAGGACCAGCGTCCAGCCGGGATCGATCCAATGCGGGTCGGTGAGTGCAGTTCCCCCAGGTTGGGGACGACCCTCGTTGAGAGCGAAGATCTCCGACCAGCGCAACGGGTCCCCCAGTTGGTTTTGGGCGATGCCCCAGAGCGTGTCGCCGCGTTGGACCAGGTAGGCAACGGGCACCACCGAGACGGTGGCTGGGGGGGCGGGACTCGGAGCAGAGGTCGATGCCCGTGGCGCTGAGGTTGCACGGGCATCATCACTCGGGACAGACGCGGTGTCCTTCGTCACAAGCATGGGAACCGGCCGAAGCGTGAGCGCCGGCGCGGTGCCGCGTGTGCCACTGGCGCCCTGGGCGGGCCGCGCCGCGAGGGTAAGCGCAGCCACGACGACCGCCGCAACGAGCCACCCGGCCAGCGGCTGGAGGGCGCTGATCGGGAGACGGCAAGGGCGCCTACCCGAGCGTGCGGCTGGAACCTCGGCGACGAGCGAGACCACCAGCGCGGCCCAACTGAGCCAGACCACAATCGCGAGCGCATCGAGGAGGGTCTGCGTTGGGATGCCCTGGCGATTCAGGGCGCGGCCCACTTGCCCCGCACTCGGAAGCTGGTGCGGGAACGGCCAGCCGACGAAATGCCAGAGCGCCCAAGGTATGCCGACAACGAGCGCGAGGAGGAGGGCGAAAGCCCCGAGCCCCCTGGCGATGCGGGCGACCGCGGTCACGGGTTTGCTCCTTGTTCCGCCGTCGCATTGCCACTTCCGCTCACCGTGATCTGGTCGATGCCGGCGATCGAAAGGATCTGGGTGTGCTGGCTGATGGCGACGGTGACCGTCACTTGATCACCCTCCACTCGCACCGTGCCGCTCTCTCCAATCCGAGCCAAGTAGTGCTGGGTGTCGGCGGTCGCTTGCGTCGGATCGAGAGTGATCTGTCCGGTGGCACGGTAGAGCGGGATGTCGATTGCTTGCGCACCCGCCCGCGCCGCCGCCTGCGCGTCGTCGATGGCCTGCACCTTGGCCGAAAGTGCGAGGCCGCCGTCGAGGACCAAGCCAGCCATGACGACCAGCGCGGTGGTGAAGATGACGACGAACGCACTGACCATCCCCGCCTCGGAGTCGCCAGTGCGTCCCCAGAGGTGGTCGAGGATCCTGTTCACGAGGACGCCGATCGGTACGTGTCGACGACCGACGTCGACGTCGAACTCATCGTCTCCGACGCGGGCATGCGGAGCCCGACGAGGCCAGCCAGACCGACAGTGCAGGTCACCGTGACAGAGACTTCGCCCCCAGGGGCGAAGTCGGCGGTATCGGTGTTCACACTCAGGTTGGTACAGCCGACGCCATCGGACCCAAGCGCAGCGGTCGCGCTCTGTTGCGCCGTCGCAGCGGCGGTGGCGGGATCTCGGGCAATGGAGGCAGCTCGAGCCGCCTGGGCAGCCGCGCCGTCGAGGTTGAGACGTGCGCTCGTCAGCCGTCCGAGCGCCACGACGAAGAGAAGCAGCACGATCAGCAGCGGTGTCAAGAGGACCAATTCGGTGGCGACGCTTCCCGACTCGTCGCCCCGCGTGCCATCCCGTCGCCCGTGGCATCGGACGATCATGGGGCGCCTCCAGCTTTGGTGTAGTGCTCAGTCGGCCCACTTGCCGTGGCCGTTACGGGCAAGGAGAAAACGCCGAGGATGCTTTCGGTGCGTCCGCTGACAATGACCGTCGTGGTCACGCTCCCCCGGCTGGCCGTGATCGAGGGCTCGTTCAAGAGCTTGGGACCAAGCTCACCGAGGACGCTTTGCGCCTCGCTCTTGCCGGCTCCTGCGGTCTCGCCCTGAAGCCGGGCCACCGAGAGACCCTGTTGGGCGACGGCCGAGGCTACGTGCTCTGCGTGTTGCCACAGGGCGAACTGGATCACCCCCAAGATCAAAAGCAACAGCAGCGGCGTGGCGATAACGAGTTCGGCCGACACCGCCCCGCATTGGTCTCGCTCAACGACGCGCCGATGCGACCGGCCGCCCCGTTGCCCGGTGCGCGAACCTCGTGTTCTGCGCCTCACGGTGATGCTCCGCCGGTGCTGATGTTGTTGGCGGACGAAACGACCTTTGCCACGATAATCCCGACGGCAGTCAGGGCCAGCGCCGCGAGCAGGGCTGTGACGATCACGGCCTCGGTCGAATATCCCGCCTCCGGCTCCGCTCGGAGCGCATGGCGGCGAGCCGCGAGGAGTTCCATGAGGCGCCGAATGATGATCAGCTCGTCGAACACGATGACTGCCCTTTCTCTTGTGACCTACGCAGTGAAACTCGCTAGGTGGATTGATCCGCTCAGAGACCCGTGAGCACCTTCTCGACGGCTGGGAACCCCAAGTAGAGAAGGAACCCGGCGAAGAGCAAGACGACCGGAAGACTCATGCGTTCAGTGGCGGCCTGGTCTGCCGTCTCGGCTTCGGCGAGCTCGTGGGTGCGTAGCGACGCCGATTTAGCAGCCAGAGAGGCCCGGACCTTCGCTCCTTCGGTGCCGGCCAGAGCGACAGAGGCGGCAAGTTCGGACAGCTCGTCGATGCCCAGTTCCTGGCCCAGGCGACCGAGGGCGACCCAGGGAGTCTGCCGAGCCAGGCGGGCTTCTTCGAGTGCTCGGCGCAGGGACGCAAACGCCCACCCTGATCCCACCGACGCTGCGTCGGCGAGCGCTGTCTCCACGCCGCCACCCCCGGCCAAGGCCACGACGACGAGATCCAAGAAGCTCGAGAGCGCGTGGCGGAAGTCCCGGCGCCGGCGGGCTGCGTCAGCGCGGATACCGAGATCAGGAGCGAAGAATCCCAGGACCATGCAGACGATCGATCCCCAGAGCGGAAAGGCGATGGGGAGCCGGACGCCACCGAAGGCCAGCAGGGCGGCGATTGCCGGCACGAAGAGGAGTCCGACGAGTCCGAGGGTGACCTTCTCAGCCAGGTGGCGCTCGGGGCTCCGGCCGAGCACGACCAGATCGCGGCGCACCCAAGAAGGCAGGAGCCAACTCGGGCCGGCACGGGTGAGGGCGTCAGCTGCCGGACGCCCCAAGCGAGCTGCGAAGCCCGTGCCACGCTCGACGCTGACTATTGGTGCAGGGGCCGGGAGGCGACGAAGCTGGGCCAGCGCCTCGGCCAACGACGGCCGCGGCGGATAGAGCCCTCGGACGATCAGCCACACTCCGGCCCCGACTCCGGCCCCGCACACCAAGGCCAGGGTCACGGCCGGACTCCCGAGAAGCGTTCGGCACCGGGTACGTGCGCCGGTAGGTCGGACGCGAGGAATCGGTCGACGCTTGCGGGACGGGTCATCCGCGCCAGCCACACGAAGGCCACGGCGAAGACGAAGCCAACGAGGAGCAGTATGAGCTGGCCGACAGCGGTGTCGTAAGGCGCTAGGTAGCCGCGGTTCAAAAGCGCGAGACCCGCGACAACCGCCCCGGTCACGCCCACGATGACCCTGACCGAGGTGCGGGTCCGAGCCCTGCCGGCCTCGACGCGCAAGCGCATCGTGGCCTGGTCGCGCGCAGCGGCAGCGAGCGACCCGAGCAGCTCGCCGAGACGCTGCGCCTGGTGCTCCGCGGCGAGCACCAAGGCGGCCACCACGAGGTCACAGGTGGGGTCCGCCACCTCGTCGGCAAACTTGCGCAGGGCGGGGCCGAGACGCTCCCCTTCGAGGCGAAGAGCCAAGGTTGCCACCTCGGCTCGGATCGGCAACGGCGCAAGCGGGGCACTGGCAACGATGGCCTGCTCGAGCCCGGCCGAGCCCGCCATGGTGTCGCGCAACATCTCGGCCCACCCCGCCACGGCCTCGACCCGGCCCACTGCGGCCGTACGCCGGCTGGCGCCGGCAAACAGGCTGGGGGCTCCCCAACCAGCCACGCCAGCCAGAAGGGCACCCACCGGCCACCCGGTGGCCGCACCGACCAAGACTGCCCCGCCGACAGCGAGACCAAGCCGCAGGTTCGCCTGTTCGACCTTTGGGCGCCACTGGATTCGGCTCGGGCGCGGTACCTCGACGCCTCGCCAGCCGGCCACGACGAGGACCAGCCCGAACCCGAACCCGGCGCCGCAGAGAACGGCAAGCGCGCTCACTTCTCCCACCAGCCCTGGGAGCGATCGAGGAGCGCCGGGTCAAACCCGACGGCAACGAATTGGTCGAGGGTGTCAGAGCGCAGCGGGATGCTTGGTACCGCCCGCCCGCCGGGACCAGGTCGGAACACCTCGTTGGAGACCACCGTCGGACCCTCGGCGTCGACCACTTCGCGCACCGAGGACACGTAGCGCGCCTCCGCGTCTTGGGCCAGATAGATCACGAAGTGCACCGAGTTCGCCACCAAGAGATTCGTGGCTTCGAGGGGCAGACGCTCGGGCGCCTGGACGGCGTAGGTGGCCAGCTTGGAGAAGGCACCGCGTGACGAGGAGGCGTGGAGGGTGGCCATCGAGCCGTCGGTTCCCTGCGACATGGCGTTGAGCAGAGCCAGCACCTCTTCCCCGCGGGCTTCCCCCACGATCACCCGATCTGGGCTCATCCGCAGCGCCCAGCGGACGAGCTCGGCCAGGCTGACCCCGCCCTCTCCTTCGAGGTTGGGTTCGCGAGCCTCGAGGGCCACAACGTCGGGGTGGATATCGGGGAACCGGTCGAGCCCGAGCTCGAGCGAGTCCTCGATGGTGATCAGGCGCTCGCTTGGCGCGATGTCGGCCGCCATGGCGCGCAGCAGCGTGGTCTTGCCCACCCCGGTGCCACCGCAGATGATGCACGACTTGCGGGCAAGCATGGCGGCCCGGACGAACTCGCGTAGCGCGAGGTCGATGGTGCCCATGGCGATTAGGTCATCGGGTGTGACCTTGAGGTAACGGTGGCGGCGGATCGACAGACACGGACGCGCCGCCACGGCCATCAGCGCGAACAACCGCGAGCCGTCGGCCAGTTGGAGCGACAGACGCGGCGAGCCGCGGTCGAAGCGGCGTTCGCCGATACCAGTCCGAGCCGCCGCGGTGCGCAGCATCTCTTCGAGTTCGGCGTCGGAGTCGGCGATCGGTTCGACTTGCATGCGACGCCCGTCGGCGTAGCGGACCCAGACTTGATCTGCGCCGTTGGCGTTGATGTTCTCTATTTCGGGATCGTCGAGCAGGCGCTGGAGCCGGTTCAGCCGGAACAGGGCGTCGAAGACCGCCCGCGCGAGGACATCTTCTTCTGCTGCTGCCATGACCGAACTTTGGTTTCGCAGGGCTTCGCTGGCCCGCCGTTCTAACGCCTCGGAGATGAGCTGGCGACCGAACGCCTGCTCGTCGGCCGCGGAGAGAGGTGGCCGACCTTCGGTTGCAATTTCGCGCTCGCGATCAGAGAGGTGCGAAAGCACCTCGGCCCGAACCTCGGTTACCAACGTGGCGTCGACGCTCACCGTGCTGTCTCCTCGGGAACGCTGCCGTTCTCCGAATGGGTAGTCGCCGCCGCGGACCGGAGGGGTCGAACGAGGTGCCGCCGCAATAACCTTGTGGACCTGTCCAAGTCGGACCTCTCGCGAGTTCGGGTTCCCGGGTCGAGATCAGCGACGAGGCTGTCTGCCAACGAGCGCGTTGCGCGCGTCAGTGGGGCAATCCGCAGTTCTCGAGCATCGGCCGGCAGATAGGTCAGGGCCTGAGCGGCATTGGGGTCCCAGGGCACACGAGCCAAGACCTCGACGCCCAGGGCCTCGGTGATCTCGGTATCAGGGTAGGGGCCGTTCCCGATGACGATCAGCCGGCAGGAGCTTGGGTCGAAGAGATCGCCAGCGAACCAGGTCGATAGGGCGTGTAGGTCGGGGAGGCACGGCCGGACCGCCAGAAGGACCGCGTCGGCGTGGCCTACGAGCGGCGTGACCGGCGAGACCGGATCGAGGCGACCGCAGTCGACCACGACGTCGGCGTCCAGGCTATCGAGACGGCCCAGCAATTCGCCGAGCATGTTGAGTGCTCTTCGAGTCTGCTCGGGTGACGCCGCTCCGGCCAACACGGCCGCTCCCGCTGGCAGCTCATGGCAGTGCTCCCACACCAGCTTC
>DATKFF010000596.1:0-6105 GCA_035511595.1 Solirubrobacteraceae bacterium
GGCAGGCGCCGGCCGCGCGCCTCGGTCGCGTGCCCCGCGCTCGCCGCCACGACAAGCTCGTCCCCCTCGCGCAGCATGATCAGCACCGTGCGGGCGTCGACCAGCGCGCGCCCGCGCTTAACGATCAGCTCGAGCACCCGATCGAGATCGGGCACGCCGCCGACCGCGTCGGCGATGTCTCGGGCCGCCTCGAGCGACCGCACCGCGCGCTCGGCCTCATCTCTGCGGCGCTCGCTGTTCTCGTACAGGCGCGCGTTCTCGATCGCCGTTCCGGCCCACTGAGCCAAGACCGTCGCTGCCTCTTCGTCTTCCTCCGTGAACTCGATCCCACCGTGCTTCTCGGTCAGATACAGGTTGCCCCAGGACCTCCCGCGGATCAGAATTGGGACACCGAGAAAGCTGTGCATCGGCGGGTGACTGGCCGGAAACCCGTAGCTCTGCGGGTGCTCGCCGACGTCAGAAAGTCGCAGCGGCCGCGGATCCTCGATCAGGACACCGAGCACTCCCCGGCCATGGGGAAGGTCACCGATTCCGCGGTGGGTCACGGCGTCGATACCACGGGTCAGGAAACGCTCCAGCGACCCGCGATCTTCGTCGAGAACCCCGAGCGCGGCGTACTGCGCGCCGGTGATCTCACGCGCTTCCTCGAGGATCCGGTCAAGAACGGCCTCTTGGTCGAGCTCGCCCACGAGCGTCCGTCCGACCTCGAGCAGCCGGCGCAGCTTGTCATCGGTTTCGGCGCGGTTCATCGGCGGCCCGCGTTCATCCGAGTGGACGCGCTCATGGTTGCGGATGGCCCCACTAGATTGACTCGCAACGAGATCGAGCGTAGCTCACGGGGTCCTCGGATCGACCTCCCCACGGTGCGTAGAAACTACTGAAGTCGGTAGTTGGCCACCACTCGATTTGTGGTCGTATCCCGACGACGGACAGGCGTGAGCCGGACAGCCTGGGCGGGTGGCCCTGCCTCAGCCGGAACAACTCGCAGATGATCGTCTTCGGTGCGTCTACTGCGGCGACGTGATCGGGGTCTACGAGGTCCTCGTGCACCTGGTGGGCGGACGCCCCGAGAAGAGCTCTCGCGCGGCGCAGCCGAGCCTCTCCACGGCCTCGCCCGGGGTCCTCTACCACTTCGTCTGCTACGGGCTGGATCACACCCAGCCTCACGTCCGCGACGGTGAACCACGTACTTCTCCGCACCGCTCCGGCGTCGTTGCCCCGATGGTGGCGCCCCGGCTGCCGCATAGCTTGTAGCGCCATGGCTGCGATCTTCAACCTCAACCACCACGCGACGTACGTGCACTGGCACTTCATCACGCTGTCGCTCTCGAACGTCATCCTGATCGCCGTGATGCTGGTCGTGTTCGCGGCCGCAATCCTGATCCCGTTTCCGCGCCATAAGCAGATCGGGGGCCAGTCGTGAGCATCGCGAACCCGCCTGAACCCACCAGCAAGTCGTGGACGCTCCGAGTCCGTGAGCGCGCCGTCGACGGGTTCCCGCCAGAGAAGCTGCTGGCGGACAGGCAGCCCTCGTACGTCGCGTCGTGGATCTACGTGTTCGGCGTCCTGTCGCTGGCCTCGCTCGCGGTGATCATCCTGTCCGGCTCGATCCTCGCGCTCAAGGGCCCCGGGTGGTGGCACTTCACGAATATCGGTCACTTCTTCAACAGCATTCACCTTTGGTCGGTGGAGCTCTTCTTCTTCTTCATGGTCGTCCACCTGTGGGGCAAGTACTGGATGGCTGCGTGGCGCGGCGGCCGTAGCCGCGTGTGGATCACCGGCGCTGTCACGTTCCTGGTCGCGGTTCCCTGCGCGCTGACGGGATACGTCTCCCAGCAGAACTTCGACGCGCAGTGGATTTCCACGCAGGCCAAGGACGCGATGAACGCGGTCGGCGCCGGAGCGTTCTTCAACCTCCTCAACTTCGGCCAGATGTACAGCTACCACGTGCTGCTACTGCCGGCCGCGGTCGTGGCGCTCGTCGTCGCGCACGTGCTCCTAGTCCGCAAGCACGGAGTGGTCCCGCCCTTCAAGCTGGCTGACACGCTCCCGGCCGCTGACGCGCACGAGGCTCGCGAGCCGGTTCAGCCCGAGGCCGTGGGATCCCCATGACGCGGCGCGAGAAGCGCCGGCTCGAGGACGAGAGCTATCGGACCTGGAAGGGCGGCTACCGCCCGTACGACCTGGTCAAGGAAGCGTCAATCGCGTTCGGCGCGATCCTCGCGCTGGCGGTCGTGCTGACGATCCTCTTTTCCTCTCCTGACGAGCACCCGAGCACGATCCAGTCGTGGTCGCGAACGGACCCGGTCGACTTCGTCACCACGGCGACCACGGAGCTCGACGGCTCGAGCACCACGGGCGGCTACGGGCCGCCCTACAACCACGCCTCCGATGGGCAGCACATGCTCTTCATCCGCCCCCAGAAGTGGCTGGGGGTAAGCCACCCGGTCAACACCGCACAGGACTTCGTGCTCGCACCGCTGCGCGCGATCACCGGCATGCCCGTGCTTCAGAGCGCGGTCAGCGCGTATGAGACTGCGTCTGCCAGCCAGCAGGCGGCGTGGACCAGCGCTTACGAGAAGGCCCTGAACAAGGCCAGCGCGACCCCGAGCGGCTCGATTTCGGTGCCCGCCGGCAACTCCGGCCCCCTCACGACGATGATGCCGGCGCTGCTCGGCTTCGCGCAGGGCGGCGGGCTCGACGGCGCGCTGCTGACGAGTAAGCAGTTCTACCAGACCGACTACACCAAGCCGCTGCTGTTCATGGCCGACGGGGGCGTGCTCTCAAACCGCGCGCAGGCCGAGCACCTCGCCGGAGACCAGTGGGGGATGATGAACGAGACCGGCAGCTACCCCGGTCAGGCGTGGCTGTGGCTGTACACCTTCTGGTACCAGATCAAGCCGTTCTCGACCTCGGCCAACGCGGACATTCTGGTGCTCGCGGTCATGGGCGTGCTCAGCCTCGCGTTCGTCCTGATCCCGTTCCTGCCGGGTATCCGGGACATCCCGCGCCGGATCCCGATCTACAAGCTGATCTGGCGCGAGCACTACCGCACCACCGGCTGACACGGTCCGTCGCCCAGCTCAGGGCCGGACGCGTTCGATCGGAGCCTTGGCTTGGCGAGCGAGGCGGAGCCGCCGCCATCGGACGGGGAGCCTCAACGAGAGCCACTCGCCGAATGTGAGAGGTCGCTGCCAACGCCGCGGGTCGAGATCGGCGCCGCACAGGGCGCAGCCCGCGGCGAATGGCGAAACGCGCTCTCCGCACTTGGGGCAGTGACCTGGGTCCATGGAAGAGAGGATGCCGCCGAGCCATCTGTGATTGCTAAGCAGAGTTTCAGTTAATCCGAAGAAGCCGGTCTCGCCGGCCGACGGCAAGTAGGCTGAGGCCGAGCGGGAACTGATGGCATTCGACCTGGTCATCGACGTCGAGAACACGCCCGGTGCGCTGGCCCAGGTGGCGGCCGCGATCAGCGATGCCGGGGTGAACATCGCGGCAGCGACCTGCATCGGGTCAGGCGAGCAGGCGGAGCTCCATGTGCTCGTCCCCCATCCCGAGGCAGCAAAGCACCTGTTGGCGCTTTCGCACCTCGCAATCACCCGCGAGCGAGAGGTTGTTGTCGTCGACGTCATGGACCGGCCGGGCGTACTCGCCGACCTGACCCGCAAGATCGCAGCGGCCGGAGTCAACCTCGATCTCGTGTATGTCGCTACCCAAAATCGAGTGGTCTTCGGGTCCGCCGACCTCGCCGGATTGAGGGCCGCGCTGAGCCACGCGAGGTAACGGCTTTCCGGAAAGGTCGGGAAGCTAGAACCAACCTTTCGACTCGCTGTGCGTTTGTATAGGTAGAAGCGTTAAGTCCACCGGCGCCGTCATCGGGGGCAAATCGGGCGTGCGACGAGACGACGGCGCCCCGGGTCTAGAGGTCCCGGGGCGCCGTGTGGGGCGCCGTCCGGACGAGACCGGAGACCGCAGATGGCGGCCCATCTGGGCTCAGCGGTCTCGAGCGAGTCTAGGCCAGGAAGTCCGTCCAAACAATCGCTGCGATCAGAGTTTGAACGCATCGGTTCCCCCGGGAGCCTGGATGCGTTCAATTACCGCGCGCCCGGCTGGACGCACGGGGTTATGTGCCCCATACTCGGCCGATGGGGGCGGTTGCAGCACACATCGCCGGCCGTCCGCCGCCGGCAGATCGCAGACTCTTCAGGGTCCAGAGCGACGACGAGCTGGTCGCGCGCGTACGCGCAGGCGACGACTCCGCTTTTGAGGCGATCTACGATCGATACGCCCGCTGCGTTCTGTCCTTCTGCGTCCACATGCTCGGAAGCCGCGACGAGGGCGAGGACGCCCTGCAGCTCGTGTTCGTGTCGGCGTACCGCGCGATGCGGCAAACGAATCACCACATTTCGCTGCGGCCGTGGCTCTACACGATCGCGCGCAACCGGTGTCTATCCGAGCTTCGCAGCCGACCTGATTCCGTGTGCGTCGATGTCCCGGAATTAGACCGGTCATCGCTGGATGGGCCGGCGGATGAGGTCGAGCGGCGCGAGGAACTGCGCGAACTCCTCCAGGAGATACGCCGCTTGAGCCCGGACCAGCGCGCCGCGCTGGTCCTGTTCGAGCTCGGCGACCAGTCGCACACGGAGATCGCCGAGGTGCTGGGCGTGCGGCGTGAGAAGGTGAAGGCCCTGATCTTCCAAGCCCGTGAGACGCTGGTCCGCGGACGACGTGCCCGCGACAGCTCTTGCGCTGAGGTCCGCGAGCACGTGGCAACGGTCAGCGGGAAGATCCTGCCTCGCAGCCTGACGCGCGCCCACATCGACCGCTGCCCGGGCTGCGCCGCCTTCGAGCACGAGGTGCGCGGGCAGCGAGCCGCGCTCGCGCTCATCCTCCCGGTCGCGCTGCTGGGTGAGCTGAAGGCATCGGTGCTCGCGTCGACAATCGGCGGCGGCGGGCTAGCTGCGGCCGGTGCAGGCGCCGGCGGAGGCGGCGCTGTCGTCTCCGGCGGAGCAGCCGCCGCCGGCGGAGGGACAGTCGGAGGCGCGGGTGGCGCAGCCGCGGCCAGCACCGCCGCCGCGGGAGGGCTGACCGGCGCTGGAGCGGGTACGGCTGCCATCGCGGGCCTCTCGGCCGTTCCGTCCACGGCAGCGGTCACGGGTCTGGCCGTCGGGGGGACCGAGTTGGCGGTTGTCACCGCCGGGGCGAGTTCGACGGCGATCGTGGCGAAGCTCGTCACGGCAATCGCGGTCGCGACGACGGTTGTGGGCGTGAGCCACCTCTCCCATCACGTTCCATCGCCCGTCCCGGCCAATGCCGGGCGCGTCGCGCCCAAGCTCCCGACGGCGACGCCGACGCCGACGGCGGGAGCGGTAAATCAGGCGACCTCGCCGCACAGCCCACCGATTTACTCGAGTGGCGCGGCGACCACGTCAACCACCTCGAACTCTCCGTCGGAGGGCAAGGGCTCGCCGTCCGCAACGACCGCAGCCGCATCGCCGACCGGCGCTCCCACCAGCGCGGCGACATCGCTGCTCGTGAGCGAGCCGTCAACCAGCTCGGGCCCTGCCGTCGGCGCGGCCTGTCCATCGCCTCCAGCCAGTTCGCCGAGCGCCACCAGCACCTCGAGCGGGCCGACCGGAGCCGCAACCTCGCCCGGCACACCTGCGGCGCCGAGTACTGGTAGCGCCGCAGCCCCGACCCCGGCCGCATCGGGCTCGGCTACCTCACCCACCGCACCGACGACTTCGGGCACGACTACCACCCCGACCTCATCGACCGCCACGACCGGCCCGCCGGCCGGGTCGAGCAGCTCGACGAGCACGCCGGCGGCTCCTGCGAGCTCCACCGGTGCGTCGGCTGGCTCCGCGAGCACGGCAAGCGGTGCTGCCGGCTCGAGCGGCACGACTCCCGCTTCGACCGGAGCGGGAAGCTCGGTCAGCGCGTCGACCGGGGCGTGCAGCCCGATAACAGCAGCCACGCCGACGGGCACGCAGGCCGCACCGGCCACAACGACAACGATCGCGGCAAGCTCGACCAGTGCCCCGCCGGCATCCGCCAGCTCAGCCACCTCAACCGGCACGACGAGCTCGGCGACCACGCCCACCT
>DATKFF010000597.1:0-2754 GCA_035511595.1 Solirubrobacteraceae bacterium
AACCCCATCTCCAACAGGTAGTCGGTCAGGTCCTCGGACATCTTCTTCGTCAGCGTCGTGACCAGCGTCCGCTCGTTGCGGTCGACGCGCTCGCGGATCTCGTTCATGAGATCGTCGATCTGGTTGCGCGTCTCGCGCACCTCGACGCTCGGGTCGACGACGCCGGTCGGCCGCACGATCTGCTCGACGACGTTCGTCGACTTGGTCCGCTCGTATTCGCCCGGCGTGGCGGAGACGAACATCAGCTGCGGCGTGATCGAGAGGAACTCCTCGAAGCGCTGGGGCCGGTTGTCCATCGCGCTGGGCAGCCGGAAGCCGTAGTCGACGAGCGTCTGCTTGCGCGAGCGGTCGCCCTCGAACATGCCGCCGATCTGCGGAACGGTCTGGTGGGACTCGTCGATGAAGCAGACGAAGTCCTCGGGGAAGTAGTCGAGCAGGCAGTACGGGCGATCACCGGGTCGCCGGCCGTCGAGGATCCGCGAGTAGTTCTCGATCCCCGAGCAGAAGCCCATCTCGCGCAGCATCTCCATGTCGTATTGCGTGCGCTGGCGCAGCCTGTGGGACTCGAGCAGCTTGCCCTGCACGTCCAGCTCGGCGGTGCGCTCGTTGAGCTCACGGCCGATCTCGGCGACCGCGTCCTCGATCATCCCCTCGCGGACGTTGTAGTGCGAGGCCGGCCAGATCCCGATGTGCTCGATGTCCTCCTGGAGGACCTCGCCGGTCAGCGGGTCGAACTCCTGCAGCTGCTCGACCTCGTCGCCGAACAGCACCACCCGGTAAGCGGTCTCGGCGTAGGCGGGAAACACCTCGAGCGTCTCTCCGCGCACCCTGAACGTCCCCCGTGAGAGCGCCGTGTCGTTGCGCGTGTACTGGATCGAGACGAGCTTGCGCAAGAGCTGGTCACGGTCGATGAACTCGCCCTTTCGCAGGGTCTGGAGGTTCTCGTCGTACACCTCCGGCGAGCCGAGGCCGTAGATCGAGGACACGCTCGCGACGATCAGCACGTCGCGGCGGGCGAACAGCGCCGCCGTCGCGGAGTGCCGCAGCCGGTCGATCTCCTGGTTGATCGCCGAGTCCTTCTCGATGTACAGGTCCTTGCTCGGGACGTAGGCCTCGGGCTGGTAGTAGTCGTAGTAGGAGACGAAGTACTCGACCGCGTTGTTCGGGAAGTAGGTGCGGAACTCGTTGCAAAGCTGTGCTGCGAGCGTCTTGTTGTGGGCGATCACGAGCGTCGGCTTCTGGACCGCCTCGACCACTCCGGCCATCGCCATCGTCTTGCCGGTCCCGGTAGCCCCGAGCAGCGTCAGGAAATGCTCGCCGGCCTCGATCCCCTCGGCGAGCGACGCGATCGCCGCGGGCTGGTCGGCGGTCGGCGTGTAGGCGGAATCGAGCTGAAACTTCGGCATCGATTTCAGCGTAGCGACCGGGTCGCCCGGAACCGCGTGCCGGATGGCTACGTGTACCCGAGCTGGTGCGCGTACGTCTGACGGTAGTCCTGCTGGGCCTGGAGCACGCGCTGCACGTAGGCGCGCGTCTCCGGGAACGGGATCTGGCCGACGCCCAGCTGACTCCCCTGGCTACGCGCCTGCGCAACCCAGTGGTCGACGTTGGTCATCCCGCCGTTGTAGGCCGCGAGCGCCAGCATCACGCTGCCGTTGTACTGGTCCAGCAGGTAGCGCAGGTAGTAACTGCCGTAGGCGATGTTGACCGACGGCGTGCCGAGATCGGAGACCGTGAAGGTGGTCGCCCCCGAGCGACGGGCCAGGTACTCGGCCGTTGCGGGAAGGATCTGCATCAGTCCCTCCGCCCCGGCCGAGGACCGTCGCGCGTCGAACTTCGTCTCGGCGTAGATCACCGCCGCGATCAGCGCCGGATCGAGGTGCTTCGCGGCCGCCTGCTGCCGGATCACGTCCGGATAGGCCAGCGGCAGGCTCAAATCGTTGACGGCCTTGCGGAAAAGCGGCATCGCGAGCACGATCCCGATCGCGACCGCACATGCTCCGATGCCGAGTCCGAGCCTGATCCGCCGCCGGCGCGCCACCGCGCGACGCCGGGCGCCGGCTCGGCTTCCGGTCATCGTTGCGGCGGGCGGAGTCATGTAACAAGCATCTCAAGGATCGCCGACAGCTTCTCGTCCAGTTCGGACACGCTGCCATCATTAACCACGACGTACGTCGCACGTTGCGCCTTTTCCTGCTGTGAGAGCTGCCTGGCTCCCCGCTGGGCGAGCGCCTCATGACCGCGGGCGCCGGCACGTTCAGCGCGCAGATCCTCGGGCGCGACCACCGAGATCGTCGCGTCAAAGCCCTGCTCCATCCCCGATTCGAACAGCAGCGGGACCTCGATCACCGCTGCCCGGGGCGGCGGCGAAAGGCGCTCCAGCTGCTCGCGCCACTGCGCGACCCGGGCGCCCACGCGCGGCCACAGGAGCCCCTCCAGCCACGCGCGGTCCTCCGGCGTGGCGAACGCCACCCGCGCGACCGCGGGGCGGTCGATCACCCCGCCGGGCGCGACCGCGTCGCCGAAGCGCCCGACCACCGCCGCGCGAACCTCCGGATCGTCGTATAGCTCGTGGACCACGCGGTCCGTCGAGAGCACCGCGGCGCCGAGGCGCTCCAGCGCGTCAAGCGCGGTCGACTTCCCGGCCCCGATCCCGCCGGTCAGACCGACGAACGGGACCGTCAGGCCGGCTCGTCCCCGGGCTCGTCAGCGGCGGGAGGCTCGGCCGCAGCGTCGGCCGCAAGCGCCTCCTCG
>DATKFF010000598.1:0-11087 GCA_035511595.1 Solirubrobacteraceae bacterium
TCACGCTCGGGCAGGTCGTGTTCCTGCCGAGCTCGCAACTGATCACAACGGTCAGCACGGTGCTCGGCTCGACCGGCGGCTCGGGCGGATCGGGTGCGGGCGCCGCCGCGGCCAGCCTCCGGGTCGCGGCCCCGCGACCGCAGTTCGTGAGCCTCACGACGACGACCTCCACCACGCCGAGCCGGCGACCGTCGGGGACGACGGGCGCGACCGGCCCAACCGGCCCGAGCGGCTCGAACGGCTCATCCAACGAACAGCTGAAGGCGCTGATCGCGCTGCTGCAGGCCGAGATCGCCGAGCTCAGGACCTCCAAGGGCTCCGCTTCGGGCAGCGGTGGACTGAGGTCGACGACGCCGAGCGCCGCGTCCTCCCGTGCCGGCTCGGGCTCCTCCGGCGGGTCCGGATCGTCCGGCGGGACTGGCGGCTCCGCGGCTTCCGGGGCCGGCAGCTCCGGTTCCGGCTCGGGCGGTGCGAGCGCCGTCGCGATCATGCAGACGACCTCGACCCAGGAGGTCGTCACCGTGCAGCTCGACGCGACCAAGCAGACCGAGGCGGTGATCGGCGAGCCGGTCACCGTCCAGCTGCCCGACGGCAGCACGGTCAACGGCAAGATCACGGGGGTCAGCCCGGTGGCGCAGAGCACCAGCTCCAGCTCGGGATCGGGCTCAGGCGCCGGCGCCGGCGGAGCGGGCGGTTCCGGCGGGAGTTCGGGCAGCCCGTCGGCGACGATCCCGGTCACGGTCACGCTCACCGGCCACACCCGCCTCAGCGGACTCGACCAGGCCGCGGTCAGCGTCAACTTCGCCCAGCAGCGCGCGAACAACGTCCTGTCGGTACCGGTCACGGCGCTGATCGCGACGCAGGGCGGCGGCTACGCCGTCCAGGCGGCGGCCGCACCACACCAGCTGATCCCGGTCACGCCCGGTCTGTTCGCGGCCGGCTACGTCCAGATCTCGGGTGCCGGGATCTATCCCGGGCTGGCGGTCACGGACTCGCAGGGATGACCGCGGCTCTGCGGCTTCGCGACGTCGCCAAGGAGTATCCGGGCGGCGTCCGCGCGCTGCGGGGCGTCACCGTCGACATCGACGCCGGCGACCAGGTCGCGGTCGTCGGGCCGTCGGGCTCGGGAAAGACGACGATGCTGACGGTCCTCGGAACGCTCGAGCGCCCGAGCAGCGGGGAGGTCGAGGTCGCGGGGCGCGACGTCGTCAGGGCCTCGGACCTCGAGCTCGCCGGGCTGCGGGCGCACGAGATCGGGTTCGTGTTCCAGGGGTTCCACCTGCAGGACTCGATGACCGCGCTCGACAACGTCGCCAACGGGATGCTGTACACGGGCGCGCCGGCCGCCGAGCGGCGGGAGGCTGCCCGCGCGGCGCTCGAGCGGGTGGGCCTCGGTCACCGGCTGACGCACCGGCCGGCGCAGCTCTCGGGGGGCGAGCGCCAGCGCGTCGCGATCGCGCGGGCGATCGCCAAACAGCCGGTGATCGTGCTCGCCGACGAACCGACCGGGAATCTCGACTCGAGGTCCGGCGACGAGGTGATGACGCTCCTGCACGACCTCGCCGGCGACGGCGCCACGCTCGTGCTGATCACCCACGACGACCAGATCGCGGCCGGGTTCCCGCGCCGGATTCAGATGCGCGACGGTGAGATCGTCGGAGACGAGCGCCGGTGAGCGTCGACTCCGTCCGGTTCCCGCGCCGGGTCAAGCGCCGACGGCCGCCGAAGCCACCCGCCGCGGAGGCCGCGAGGCTGCCGCCGCACGAGCTGCTGGCGGTCGCGCTCCAGGGTCTCGGCACCCGCCGGCTGCGCGCAGCGCTGTCGGCGCTGGGGATCGCGATCGGGATCGGCGCGATGGTCGCCGTCGTCGGGGTCTCGGCCTCGAGCCAGGCGAACCTGCTGGCCACGATCGACAGCCTCGGCACCAACCTGCTGACGGTCTCGCCCGGAACCACGTTCTTCGGCGCCAACGAGGTGCTGCCCAGCACGGCGGTGGGGACGATCCTCCATCAGCCAGGGGTCCAACGCGCCTCCGCCGTCTACCAGGTGTCGAGCGCGACGGTCCTCCGCACCCCGTACGTCCCGTCGGAGCAGACCGGCGGGATCGGCGTCGACGCCACCGACCCCGGACTGCTCGGGGCGGTCAGCGGACAGCTCGCCTCCGGGCAGTTCCTGAGCGCGCGCAACGAGAACTTCCCGACCGTCGTGCTCGGCGCACAGGCCGCCAGCATCCTCCAGATCCCGAACGCCTCGGGGCACATACAGCTGTACCTCGGCGGAACGTGGTTCACCGTCGTGGGGATCATGAAGCCGGTGATCCTCGACCCCAATCTCGACAGCACGGTGTTCATCGGGCTGCCGGTCGCCGAGCGGCTGTTCCAGACGCAGGCGAACGCGTCGGAGATCTACGTCCGCGCGAACGTCAACGACGTCACCAGCGTCTCGGGGCTGCTGGCGCCGGCGACCGACCCGCAGAACCCCGACGGTGTCCAGGTCAGCCGCCCGTCGGACGTGTTGGAGGCGCGGGCCGCGGCCAAGGGCCAGTTCACGACGCTGCTGCTGGGGCTCGGCGCTGTCGCGCTGCTCGTCGGCGCGATCGGGATCGCCAACATCATGGTGATCTCGGTGCTCGAGCGCCGGGGCGAGATCGGGCTGCGGCGGGCGCTCGGCGCGACCAAGCGCCACATCAGCATCCAGTTCCTGTCCGAGTCGGCGCTGCTGGCGGCGCTCGGCGGCGTCGCGGGCCTGGCGCTCGGAGCGCTGGCGACGCTCGTCTACGCGCTCGCGCAGAACCAGCCGTGGGTGGTCCCCACCTACGCGCTGATCGCCGCGCCTGCGGCGGGCTTTGCGATCGGCGCGCTCGCGGGCGTGTACCCCGCCGCGAAGGCCGCGCGGCTCAGCCCCACCGAGGCGCTGCGGACCAGCTGAGAGGTCGTTTACGGGGAGCTGACGCAGGGCTCCGTAAGCTGCCGGTCAGCCAATTGGCTGCGACGAAGTGCGCCTCGTCGCTGCGGGATCACCCTTGGCCCGCAACATGAGGATCCGGCGGCGGTTCGGGTCGCGACTCCCACCCGGACCGCCAGCCGGTCCTCGGTTCGACCGGAGTCGTCTGAGCAGCGTCGCGAGCGCGTAGAAGAGCGCGGCCAGCCCGATGATCGCGCTGCTCGGCGGCAGCGAGGCGATCGCGTAGCTGAGCGCGAGCCCGCCCCAGACCGCCAGCACCGCCAGGGCCCCAGACAGCATCAGCCCGACGTAGGGCCTGCTGGTCAGCTGGTGGGCGGCGCCAGCCGGCGCCGCGAGCAGCCCGAGGAGCAGCAACGCGCCGACCGCCTGGGTGCTCTCGGCGGTGACCACCGCGAGCGCGATCAGGAATGCCGCGCCCAGCGCCCGCACCCGGATCCCCCGGATCGTCGCGAGCTCCGAGTCGATCGTCGAGAGCAGCAGCGGCCTGAATGCGACCGCGACCGCCGCCGCCACCAGCAGCCCGACGAGCGCGGCGATCTGCGCGGCGCCGGCGCTGAGCTCGTAGATCGAGCCGAACAGCGTGTTGGTCGCCTCGATCCCCTGGCCGCCCTGGGCGCTCGTCGCCAGCAGCGTGATCAGCAGGATCCCGATCCCGAGAATCCACGCGAACACGATCCCGATCACGGTGTCGTCGGCCTGGCCGCGCCGGCCGAGCGCGGCCATCCCGGAGGCGACCGCGATCGTCAGCACGAACAGTCCGACCCGCACGTCGAAGCCGAGCACCGCGGCCCCGATCGCCCCGACGAACGCCACGTGGCTGAGCGCGTCGCCGGCGAACACCTGCGAGCGCAGCACCACCAGGTATCCGACCATCCCGCACGCGAGCGCGATCAGCGTGCCGGCCAGGTAGGCGTTGCGGACGAAGTCGTGCGCAAACATCAGGCTCGGCTCCCGATCAGCCGGCGCGCCGCCACGGCGAGCAGGTAAAGACCGAACGCGAACGTGGTCGTCCAGAACCCGACCGGATACGGCGAGAAGTACGCAACGCCGAGCCCGAGCCACACGATCAGCAGACCGAACACAACGCTCAGCGCCAGCCCCGGTAGCGGCCGGGCCGTCAGCTGTTGGGCGGCGGCCGGGGGGGCGACGAGCAGCGCGAACACCAGCAGCGCCCCGGTGATCTGGCTGGTCGCCGCGACCGCCAGCGCCAGGATCAGGAGGAAGGCGGCGTCGAGCACCCGGACCGGCAGGCCGCCGGCACGCGCGACCTCACGGTCGATCGTGGCGAGCAGCAGCGGCCGCGCGCACAGCGCCAGCGCGAAGATGGCGACCAGCGCCACGACCAGCAGGCCCAGCACCTGCCCCCGGCTGACCCCGAGGAACGTCCCGAACAGCAGCGTCTCGGGGCCGGCCAGCACCTGGTGGTTGAGCGACAGGAACAGGAACCCGGCGGCGAGCCCGGTTGCCTGCACGGTTCCGATCGTCGCCGTCTCGCCCCGGTGGCCCCGGCCGCGCCCTCTGATCGTGACGGCCGCCGCGGCACACGCGACGTAGTAGCCGAGCGCCGTCGGGAGCCCGATCAGGGCGGCGCCGGTCGCACCCGGGAATGCCATCACCGACAGCGTGTGGCCGGCGAACGCCTGCCGGCGCAGGACCATGTACCAGCCGACGACGGCGGACAGGACCGCGACGATCGTGCCCGCCTCGAGCGCGTTCACCATGAACGGGAACGTCAGCAGCTGGCGCACGTCGGAGACGAGGTTGAGCGACAGCGACGGGTTGGCGCTCATTCGTCGGTGTGGCGCTCGCCGTGGACGTGGGGCGCCTCCGGGTGGCCGACGACGACGAGCCGGCCGTCGTTCGTCCTCAGCACCTCGATCGGCGCCCCGTACAGCTTCGACAGATTCTCGGAGGTGATGACCTCGTCGACGGGCCCGGCGAGGGCGTGCCCGGCCGCGAGGTAGACGACGCGATCGAGGTGGCGCAGCAGCGGGTTGACGTCGTGCGCGACGAGCAGCACCGCGACACGCTCGGTGGTGGCGATCTGCCGGAGCAGCGCGGCGACCGCGCCCTGCTGGGGCAGATCGAGCCCGTCGAGCGGCTCATCCAGGATCAGCATCTCGGGGTTTCGCACCAGCGCCTGCGCGATCAGCAGTCGCTGCTGTTCCCCGCCGGACAGCTCGCCGATCCCGCGGTGGGCGTAGGCGCCCGCGCCGACGAGCTCGATCACCTCGGCCACGCGCGCGCGGTCCGCCCGGCGACGCGCGCGAGCGCGCGGCGTCAGCGCGAGCGGCAGGCCCCAGCGGGTCCCGTCGAGCCCGAGCTGGACGAGGTCGATCCCGCGAATCCGAACCGAGCGATCGAAACCATGACGCTGAGGCAGGTAGCCGACGCCGGCGCGTGCCTGAGCCGGCGGCCGTCCAAGCACGCTGGCGCCACCGCCGGCGAGCGGGACCAGGCCGAGGATCGCTCGCATCAGCGTCGACTTGCCGGCGCCGTTCGGCCCCAGTACCGCGAGAAACTCGCCGCGATTGACGCTCAGCGTGACGTCGCTCAGCACGGTCCGAGCGCCGAGCCGCACGCTCACTCGGTCCAGCGCGACCGCGGGTCCGTCCGGCTCCGGCCTCGCGTCAAGCGGTCGAGCGGGGGTCGATGCCGTGGTCATCGCCCCGTGGCCTGGTGGAGCGCCTGCTCGATCCGCTGGAGCTGTGCGACCTGCCACTGCTCGAAGCTGTAGTTGGCGGGGTCGAGCGTCTCCGTGATCGTCACGGTCGGGATGTGTGCGGCGCGGGCGAGCGCGTTGAGCCGCTGGATCAACGGCGTGGCGTTCTGAGAGTTGTAGATCCACACCTTGATCTGGTGGCTGGTGATCTGGCGTTCTGTCGTGATCGTGTCCTGCGCGGTCACCTCGGTCCCCTCGCTCAGGGCCTTCATGAAGCTGTAGGGCGTCACGAGGTTCAGACCGAGCGCGGGCGCCTGGAGCGCGAAGATGCTCTCGGACGCGCCCACCGGCACGCCCGCATAGCGGGACTTGATCTGGCTGATCAGCGCGTGGTACTGCGCCAGGCCGTTGGTCTCGAAGGCGTTCAGCTGCTGGCTGAAGTAGGACGCGTCCTTGGGGTCGAGCTTCGTCAGATCGGCGGTGATCGCGTGCGCCACGTCGGTCACGTCGGTCGGGCTGTACCAGCGGTGCGGGTTGTCGCCCTGCTTCAGCCCGAACAGGTTGCCGACCGTCAGCGTAGTCCGTCCAGAGGCGGGGTTCGCCGCCAGCAGCTTCGGCGCCCACGGGTCATAGCCGACGCCGTTGACGATCACGAGCTGTGCCGTGGCGAGCGTCCGCGCGTCGGACGCGGTCGGCTCGTAGGCGTGGGGGTCCTGAGCGGGGTTCACGATGATGCTCTGCACCGTCGTCTTCGAACCGCCCAATTGCGAGGCGATGCTGCCCCAGAAGTTCTCGTCCGCGACGACGCGGATCGAGCCCGACCCTGAGGTCGTGGCGGCCGTGCTGGTGGAGCCGCACGCGGCGACGAGCGCCGCCATGGCGACGACGAACAGCGACGCGATCACCTGGCGAGTAGTGGTACTGCGGGGCCTGGACAAGCGGGAGCGGGGCGGGTTCGGCATCCATGTGCAGGCTACCAAATACATGAGACTGAGTCTCGTTATGGCGGCGTTGAGACCCATTATCGTCGCGAGCTGGGGGTAAGCTTGAAATCCGATGGCCCATGCCGAGACTCAAAGCTGGAGTGACCACGTCCACGCCGAGCTGGCCCGCTCCGGGCTGCGGCGAGGCGGCGCGCGTGAGCGGATCATCGACCTGCTCGCGAGTGAATCGTGCGCGTTGAGTGCGGTGGAGATCGAAGACGCGCTCCGCGCGCATGGGGGGCGGATCGGACGCGCGAGCATCTACCGCGTGCTCGAGCTGCTGGTCGAGCACGGGCTCGTTGAGCGGGTCACCGTCGGCCAGGATCTCGCGCGGTTCGAGCGGGTGTTGCCGAGCGGTGAGCACCACCACCACCTGGTCTGCGACCGCTGCGGGAAGCTGGTGGCGTTCGATGACCCCGGCCTGGAGCGCGCGATCGACAGGGTCTCCGAGCGCCTCGGCGTCCGCGTCGAGCACCACGAGGTGGTGCTCCGCGGGGCGTGCGAGGACTGCGACTAGCGGGCGCTCACCACGCGTCGACGTTCGGGCGGCGCTTTCTCGGGTGCTTCCACCACTGGCCCGAGCCGTCGGAGAACAGCGTCGCGATCCACCGGCGGCTGTCGGCCGGGTCGATCACGTCGTCGATCTCGCCGTAGGCCGCCATGTTGATCCCGCGCCCCCGCTCGTAGGCGGCGGCGACGGTCGCCTCGAACGCGCGGTCGCGCTCGGCCGGGTCCTCGATCGCCTCGAGCTCACGGCGCATGCCCAGCCGGACCGCTCCCTCGAGACCCATCCCGCCGAACTCCGACGTCGGCCACCCGACGCAGAACAGACCCGCCTTGAAGCCCCCGCCGGCCATCGCCTGGGCGCCGAGCCCGTAGCCCTTTCGCAGCACGATCGTCCCGATCGGGACCTCGACGTTGGCGCCCGTCACGAACATCCGCGCGAAGTGCCGCACGGTCGCGGTGCGCTCGGCGGGCGGGCCGACCATGAAGCCGGGCGTGTCGCACAGGAACAGGATCGGCAGGTCGAACGCGTCGCACAGCTGCATGAACCGCGCGGCCTTGTCGGCCCCGTGCGCGTCGATCGCGCCGCCGAGGTGCGACGGGTCGTTGGCGATCACGCCGAGCGGCCTGCCGTCCTGCCTGGCGAGCGCGGTGACGATCCCGAGGCCGAACCCGCGCCGCAGCTCGAGCACGTCGTCGAGCAGCGCGTCGATCACCTTGCGGACGTCGTAGATGCGCTTGCGGTTGGCGGGAATCAGGTTGCGCAGCTGCGTCTGGTCCCGTGACTCGGGCGGGAGGGTCGCGCCGCGGAAGTAGCTGAGGTAGCGCTTGGCGGCTTGGACCGCTTCGGCGTCGTCCTTGACGCGCAGGTCGACGACACCGTTGGCGTACTGGACGTCGATCGGGCCGACATCGCCGGGCTCGAACACGCCGAGCCCGCCGCCCTCGATCATCGCGGGGCCGCCCATCCCGATGCTCGCGTCCTCGGTCGCGATCACGACGTCGCAGCAGCCGAGCAGCGCGGCGTTGCCGGCGAAGCAATACCCGGACGCGATCCCGACGAGCGGCACCAGGCCGCTCAGCTGCGCGAACAGGCCAAACGCGCGGCAGTCGAGCCCCGCGACGTTCGGCCAGTCGACGTCGCCTGGGCGCCCGCCGCCGCCCTCGGCGAACAGGACCAGTGGCAGCCGTCGCCTCTCCGCGATCTCGAACAGCCGGTCCTTCTTCAGGTGGTTGCGCATCCCCTGGGTACCGGCGAGCACCGTGTAGTCGTAGGACATGACGACCGACGCGCGGCCGTCGATCTCGCCGACGCCCGCGACCAGGCCGTCCGCCGGGGTGCGGCGGATCAGCTCCTCCTTGGAGCGTCGCGCCTCCTGGGCGGCGAAGATCAGCGGCCCGTACTCGACGAACGTGCCCGCGTCGACGAGCTCGGCGAGGTTCTCACGGGCGGTTCGCCGTCCGAGCTCGTGGCGCTTGGCGACCGCGTCGGGACGCGCATCGTCGAGCCCGATCGCGTGCCGCTCGATCACGGCGTCGAGATCCTCGCGGTGCTCGTCCTCGACTGCGCGCCCGTTCTCCCGCTCGGCGCCCGGGGCGGCGGCGCCCGCATCCATCACCGCGAGCAGCTGGCCCTCGGTCACCGTCTCGCCGACCGCCACCGCGACGCGCCTGACGACGCCTGCGACCTCCGCGAGGATCTCGTGCTCCATCTTCATCGCCTCGAGCACGACGAGCGCCTCGCCCTGGCCGACCGCCTGATCGGGCTCGCGCGCCACCGCGATCACCGTCCCGGCGAACGGAGCTGTCACCTGCGTCTCAGACACGGAGGAGATGATCGCGGATTAGACGCGGTGCGCGCCCGCGCCGAAGTCGGGGCCGCGTCAGGGACTGGTCGCTGAGGCGGCCGCCGCGAGGATCTCCTCGGGCGTCGCGTTGTCGCCGGCGTCATCCGCCATGTGCGACCACACGACCTCGCCTCCGGGGGCGATCACCATCGCGCCGCCCAGCTGGGCGGGATGCCCGAGCGTCTTGCCCTGCCGCTGGCCGGTTTGCCTGGCGGTCCGCAGTCCCTTCGCGACGACCTTCGGCCCGAGCAGCTCGCTGAACGTGGCGACCTTCGCGCCGGCGGCCTTGTAGCTCACGCGGTCCTTGTCGGCGAGCACCGGTAGCTCCAGTTCCTGACGTCGCCGGAAGTGCTCGGCGTGGCGCGGCGTCAGCTGTCCGATCAGCACGAGGCTGACGCCGGCGGCCTCGAATTCGTCGCGGGCGCGATCCAACTGGACCGCGTGTGCTCGGCAATACAGTCAGCCGTAGTGGCGCAGCCACACCAGCGCGGCCGGCCGCTCTGACCACAGATCGCCGAGGCGGACCTCGTTCCCGTCCTGGTCGAGCAACACGATCTCGGCGAGCGCGTCCGCGCGCTTCGGCGGGTTCGTCTGCTGGCGAGTGGAAGCGGCCCCGAGCATCCTCGCGGCGAACCCTACTACGGGATACTGCTGGCAGATGACCGCGGTCAAGCCAGAGGTCCTGTGGACGCCCTCGGATGAGCGGATCGAGCGCGCCACGATCACGCGCTTCGAGCGGTGGCTTGGGGAGACGCGCGGGCTGGAGTTCGACGATTACCAGGCGCTATGGCGGTGGTCGGTCGGCGACCTCGAGGAGTTCTGGAGCGCGATCGTCGAGTTCTTCGGCGTGCGCTTCCACTCGCCCCCGCGCGCGGTGCTGGGATCGAGATCGATGCCCGGCGCGCAGTGGTTTCCGGGCGCGACGGTCAGCTACCCAGAGCACATCTTCCGCGACCGTGACCCCGACGCCGTGGCGCTCCGCCACGCCTCCGAGCTGCGGTCGCTGACCGAGTGGACGTGGGAGCGGCTGCGAGACGAGACGTCCGCGATCGCGGACGGGCTGCGGGCGCTCGGCGTTGGCCCTGGCGATCGCGTCGCCGCGTACATGCCGAACATCGCGGAGACGGTCGCCGCGCTGCTGGCGACCGCGTCGATCGGCGCGGTGTGGTCCTCGGCGGCGCCGGAGTTCGGCGCCCGCAGCGTGATCGACCGCTTCTCGCAGATCGAGCCGAAGGTGCTGCTGGCGGTGGACGGCTACCGGTACGGGGGTCGCGATTTCGACAAGAGGCAGTCGGTGAAGGAGATCGCCGGGGCGATCGGCTCGGCGCAGGTCGTGACGTTCGGCTATCTCGACGGCTCCGGCTGGGAGGACGGCTTTCTCGGCGCGGGCGGTTCGCTGGATTTCGCGGCGGTGCCGTTCGACTATCCGCTGTGGGTGCTGTACAGCTCCGGGACGACGGGGCTGCCGAAGCCGATCGTCCACGGTCAGGGCGGGATCCTGATCGAGCAGATCAAGAAGGGCTTCCTGCACCTCGACGCCCAGCCAGAGGACCGGATGTTCTGGTTCTCGACGACCGGCTGGATGATGTGGAACTTCCTCGTCGGAGTGCTGCTGACCGACGCCTCGATCGTGCTGTTCGACGGCAACCCCGGCTACCCCGACCTCGGGACGCTCTGGGACCTGGCGGAGGAGACCGGGATGACCTGCTTCGGGACGAGCGCGGCGTTCATCTCGTCGTGCATGAAGGCGGGCGTTTCGCCGCGCGACGGGCGCTCGCTTTCGGAGCTCCGCTCGGTCGGCTCGACCGGCTCGCCGCTCTCGCCCGAGGGATTCCGCTGGGTCTACGACGAGCTCGGCTCGGACACGTGGCTGTTCTCGACCTCCGGCGGCACCGACATGTGCACGGCGTTCGTGGGCGGCGTCCCGACGCTCCCGGTCTACCTCGGGGAGCTGCAGGCGCGCTGCCTCGGGTGCTCCGTCGAGGCCTGGGATCCATCCGGGCGGCCGCTGGTGGACGAGGTCGGAGAGCTCGTGATCACCGAGCCGATGCCGTCGATGCCGCTGTTCCTGTGGGGTGATTCCGACGGGTCCCGGTACCGCGAAAGCTACTTCGACATGTACCCCGG
>DATKFF010000599.1:0-2010 GCA_035511595.1 Solirubrobacteraceae bacterium
CCAAGCGAGGACCGTCGAGGTCGAGCTGCTGCACGGCTCCACGCGGATATATGTCAGCGTCATCCGCGCCGGCAAGGCCGGCGTCCGCCAGACCGTCTCCCTCCGCGGAGTCGCCCTGAATCGCCTCCTGCGTCGCGGCCACTACACGATCGCGGTCAGGACCGGCACCAGCCGCTCGAGCCTCGGAGCGGCGCGCACACACCTACTCACCATCCGCTAGCGGTCCAGGTGGGTCTCGATCGATTAGGAGCCAGCGATGGAAGATGCAGTGATCGTGACGGCGTTGCGGACGCCCGTGGGCAGCTTCGGCGGGCAGTTCAGAGACGTCCCCGCAACCGAGCTCGGTGCTCAGGTGGTCCGGTCGGCGCTTGATCAGGCCGGCATCCCAGCGGAGCGCGTCGACGAGGTGGTGCTCGGCTGCGTGCTGCAAGCGGGGCTCGGACAGAATCCGGCACGCCAGGTCGCAATCGGCGCCGGGATTCCCGAGAGCGTGCCGGCGACGACCATCAACATGCTTTGCGGCTCGGGCCTCAAGGCCGTCACGATCGCGTCGCAGATGGTGCGAGCGGGTGACGCTGAAGTGATCGTCGCCGGCGGCGTCGAGAATATGTCGCGGGCTCCGTACCTGATCCCGGCCGCGCGCTGGGGAGCGCGGATGGGTCCCACCGAGCTTGTGGACTCGATGGTTCACGACGGGCTGACCGACGCTTTTTACGACATCCACATGGGCGTCACCGCCGAGAACGTCGCCGACGCGTACGGCATCGCCCGCGAGGATCAGGACGAGTTCGCTGCCAACAGCCAGCAGAAGGCGGAGCGCGCGATCGCCGACGGCCTGTTTGAGCGGGAGATCGTGCCGATCGAGGTAACGACTCGAAAGGGCGCTCACCTCGTCACCGAGGACGAGCATCCGCGACCGGGCACTCGAGCCGAGGCGCTTGCGCGGCTCCGACCGGCGTTCCGCCCCGATGGCGGGAGCGTGACCGCCGGCAACGCGTCCGGCGTCAACGACGGGGCCGCCGCCGTGGTCCTCACCTCGGCGAGTTTCGCCCGTGAAATGGGTCTCGAGCCACTGGGAACGGTTGAGGGCTACGCCTCTGTCGGGGTCGAGCCGAAGCTCATGGGGATCGGGCCGGTTCCGGCCGTGCGCAAAGCGCTCGGCCGGGCGCAACTGGAACTCGGCGACATCGACCTGTTCGAGCTCAACGAGGCCTTCGCAGCCCAATCCCTGGCCGTGATCAAAGAGCTCGGGATCGACCCCAGCCGTGTCAACCCGCACGGGGGAGCGATCGCGCTTGGTCACCCGATCGGCGCCAGCGGCGGGCGGATTCTCGTCACCCTCATCCACGAGCTGCGCCGCTCACACCTCAGCCGCGGCGTGGCCGCGCTCTGCGTCGGCGGCGGCCAGGGGCAAGCGGCGATCATCCGCAACGGCGCGAACGGCTCACCGACCTAAATCATCGCGCCGCCGCTATCGGGCTGGGCAGGCCAGTTCGAGCCGACCCAACGACCAGCGGCGCGACTTCCCTCTACCTCTCAGCCTATCCGGCAGCAACGGTCCATTACCCCAAGGAGTACAGCTGACATGAACACACAGGGCGCACCCAAGCTCACGCGGCGCGAATCGATCACTCGAGCGGAGGTCGCAATGCTTAGTCGGATCGGAAAACACATCCGTGGAAACGCGGTTGGCTACGTCGCGCTGTTTGCGGCGCTCGGAGGCACCTCGTACGCGGCCGTGAGGCTGGCGCCGGGAAGCGTGACGTCGAGGGCGCTCGCCAACGGGGCTGTGACCCACTCAAAGCTCGCGGCGCGCAGCGTCGGCGAGGGCAACTTGGTCAAGGGACAGCTGACGGCCGCGGACTTCAAGCCGGGCGCATTCAGAGGCGTCCTGGCCGCGAAGGGTGCAAGCGGCGCGGTCGGCTCGGCAGGCCCAGCTGGCCCGACTGGTGCAGGCGGAACGCAGGGCGTTGCTGGCCATGATGGCAGCGCGAGCGTCGCGGTCAGGGC
>DATKFF010000600.1:0-2017 GCA_035511595.1 Solirubrobacteraceae bacterium
AGCGGTTTCTCATCACTCGCGTCTGCTCGGTATGCCACGGCACCCGGCTGCGACCCGAGGCGCTGGGCTCGCAGCTCGGCGGTCGTAATCTCGCCGAGATCAGCTCCCTAGGTCTCGGCGAGTTGCGCGGATTCGCCGACGGGCTGCCCGCCGGGCTTCCGGCCGAGCTCAGCCGGATGACAACCGGCTTGCTCGCCGAACTGAACGGCACGCTCACCCCGCTGCTCGACGTCGGTCTCAGCTACCTGACACTCGACCGACCTGGCGCCTCGCTCTCGACGGGCGAGCGCCAGCGGATCGAGCTCACCTCGACCGTGCGCGCGAGCACAACGGGAATGCTCTACGTGCTGGACGAGCCGTCTGTCGGGCTCCACCCGACCAACATTCAAGGGCTGCGCAAGACGATCACCTCCCTGGCCGGAAACGGCAACTCCGTCGTGGTGGTGGAGCACGAGCGCGAGATCGTCCGGACCGCGGATTGGGTCATCGAATTGGGCCCCGCCGCAGGAGCCAAAGGCGGCAGGGTGATCGCCGAGGGTCCTCCCGGCCAACTGGAAAGGGACCCACGCTCGATCATGGGCCCGTTCCTGGCTGGCGCTCCGGCCGTGCCGCTTGACCGGGCGACACGCCGAGGACCCGGCGAGCAGATCACCCTCCACGTCGGCGACCTGTACAACCTCCACGACGTTACCGCCGACTTCCCGGTGGGCCGGCTGACCGCGCTCGCTGGGCCGTCTGGTGCGGGAAAGACCGCAATCGTCCTGGACAGCCTCATTCCGGCCGCCCGCGCAACCCTGAGCGGGTCGGCACCGCCCCCACATGTCCTCCGGCTGGACCTGGGGGGCATCCGCCAGGTCGTCCAGGTCGACGCCTCGCCGATCGGCCAGAACTCGCGCTCAACGCCAGCGACCTACTGCGGGGCGTTCGACCGGATCCGCCGCGTGTTCGCCGACTCCGGGTACGCGCGGCGGCGGCGCTGGAAGCCCGGTCACTTCTCGTTCAACACCCGCGAGGGCCAGTGCCCGACCTGCCGTGGGCTCGGGGGCATCGACCTCGACGTTCAGTACCTGCCCGACATCACCGTCGAGTGCCCGACCTGTCACGGGGCCCGCTTCAACGACGCCACTCTGGCGGTAACGGTCGACGGCCTGACCATCGCCGACGTGCTCGGCCTGAGCGTGGACGACGCTTTGCAGCAGTTCGCTCACCAGGCCGCGGTCATCGCGGCGCTGCGGCCCGTGAGCGAGGTCGGGCTGGGTTACCTACGGCTCGGCGAGCCGACGCCGTCCCTGTCCGGCGGCGAGTCGCAACGGCTGCGGATCGCCACCCGGCTGCGCAGCAGCCAGCGCGGCGCCCTCTACGTCTTTGACGAGCCGTCCACCGGCCTCCACCCACTCGACGTAGCAACGCTCGTCGGCGTGTTCGACCGGCTGCTGGACGCCGGCGCCACGGTCATCGTCATCGATCACGACTTGGACCTACTCGCCGCGGCGGACCACCTCATCGACATGGGCCCGGGCGGCGGTCCGGAAGGAGGTCGGATCGTCGCGGCAGGCGCGCCCGAGGAGGTTGCACGCGCTCCGGGCAGCGTGACCGGCCCGTGGCTGGCCGAGCACCTGGGCCTGAAGATTGCTCGACGCCATGCACTTCGTGCGGGCGGACCCGGCTGACGATTTCGCCGCGCATACCGCGGACAGAGTAACGTCGGGGCACATAGCGAAACGCTTGTTTCGCGAACTATCGAAAGGGGCTCGTGATGAGCACCGCCGCCAGTCCTCCCCTCGCTCCTATCGCTCTACGGCATGACGATGGTGAGCCACTTTGGTTCCTCGGAAGCCTCGCCATAGTCAAGGCGTCCGCGGAAACTACCGACGGCCGCGTAGCGGTCATCGAATTTCAGGGCCCGCGCGGGACGGGGTCACCGCTGCATGTCCACCGGAACGAGGACGAGTGGTTTTACGTCACGAACGGTCAGCTCACGTTCTGGGTCGCCGGCGCTGTGATCGACGCGCCAGCG
>DATKFF010000601.1:0-2098 GCA_035511595.1 Solirubrobacteraceae bacterium
GTCGCCGCGGTTGCCGCGGCGGCGCAGGTACCGCTCGAACTCGCGGGCGATCGCGTCGCCGGACGCCTCGGGCAGGTCGGTGGCGTCCTTGGCTTCCTCGAGCGTGCGCACGTACTCGGCCACGTCGGAGTCCTGCTGGGCGAGCTCGTCGACGCCGCGCTCCCAGGCGCGGGCCTCCTCGGGCAGGTCACCCTGGGGCAGCGACACGTCCAGGATGTCCTCGACACTGCGCAGCAGCGCCAGCGTCACCTTCGGCGAGGGCGACTGCGCCACGTAATGCGGGACCGAGGCCCACAGCGACACCGTCTGGATGTCCGCGGCGGCGCAGCTGTACTGCAGCACGCCCACGATCCCCGACGAACCCTTGTAGTCGGACGCCTCGCCGCTGACTCCGCGCAGCAGCTGCGTGCTGGACCCGCTGACCGTCACCGGTACCGGCCGGGTGTGCGGCGAGTCGGCGAGCAGCGCGCCGGCCAGGATCAGCGTCTCCACGCCGAGCTCGGTGAAGCCGCCGATCAGCTCGTCGGTGAAGCCGCGCCAGCGCATGTTCGGCTCGACCCCGTGCACGAGCACGACGTCCCTGCTCAGCCCCGTGGTGGCGGCCCGCGCCAGGGACAGCCGGGTGGTCGGCCAGATCAGCCGCTCGGTTTTCCCGGCGACCACCTCGATCACGGGCCGGTTCACCTGGAAGTCGTAGAAGTCATCAGGGTCGATGGCGGCGATGGGAGTGGACTGCCACGCGATGCCCAGGTGGTTGACTACGCCGCTCGCGGCTTCCGCCGCGTCATTCCACCCCTCGAAAGCGGCGATCGCCACCGGATGCTCAAGCGGGCCGTCGACGTCGCTGAACTTGATGACTTCACCTCCTCCTGATCGCAGCGGGCTCGTGCCCCTGACTACAGCCTACGTCGCCCCGTACCCCGAATACGTTACCTGTGGCAGCCACAGTTTCTAGGGTATAACTTTTGTGTCTGACCCCAACGGCGTCTACACTCAGGAAGCCTATGAGCGGGCGTGCGATCACACAAGCTACCGGACGGGCCGCCGCGCTGCGCCAGGCCCTCACCGAGCGGGTCGTCGTGGCGGATGGCGCGATGGGCACGATGCTGCAGGCCAGCGAGGCTACCGTCGCGGACTTCCACGATCACGAGGGCTGTAACGAGGTGCTCAACGTGACGCGCCCCGACATCGTGCGGGCAGTGCACGACGCGTACTTCGACGCGGGCGCCGACTGCGTCACCACGAACACGTTCGGGGCCAACCTGGGGAACCTGAGCGAGTACGACATCCCCGGGCGGATCGCCGAGCTGTCGGAGGCCGGTGCCCGGCTGGCCCGGGAGGCGGCCGACGCGAGCGCGGCGGCCGAGGGCCGTCCGCGCTGGGTGCTCGGCTCGATCGGCCCGGGCACGAAACTGCCGACGCTCGGCCACGTCACCTTCCGCGAGCTGCGCGACTCCTATTACGAGAACGCCGCAGGGCTGCTGCGCGGCGGCGCGGACGCGCTGATCATCGAGACCTGCCCGGACCTGCTGCAGGCGAAGGCGGCGATCATCGGGGCCAAGCGGGCGGTCGCGGCGCTCGTTCCCGGCGCGCTCGTCATCGCGCAGCTGACCATCGAGACGACCGGGACCATGCTGCTCGGCAGCGAGATCGGGGCGGCGCTGACCGCCCTCGAGCCGCTCGGCATTGACGTGATCGGGCTGAACTGCGCGACGGGCCCCGGCGAGATGAGCGAGCACCTGCGGTACCTCGCCGCGCACGCGGGGATCCCGATCTCCTGCGAGCCGAACGCCGGCCTGCCGGAACTGACCTCCGACGGCGCCTATTACCCGCTGACCCCTGGCGAGCTCGCCGACGCGCACGACCGGTTCACCGCCGAGTTCGGGCTGTCCCTGGTCGGCGGCTGCTGCGGGACGACGCCCGAGCACATCGCCGCGCTCGTCGAGCGCCTCGGCGCCGGCCAGGCGCGGCCCGCGGGCCGCCCGCTCGCCCGGCGGTCGCCCGACGCCGAGCCGGGAGTGGCGTCGCTGTACAGCCACGTGCCGTTCCGGCAGGACACCGCGTTCCTCGCGATCGGGGAGCGGACCAACGCCAACGG
>DATKFF010000602.1:0-7859 GCA_035511595.1 Solirubrobacteraceae bacterium
CGCAGGTGGGCCGACGGCGGCTGTGCCCGGGGTCGAGCCGGCCGTCGAGCCGGCCGGGGTGGACGAGGTGGTCGGCGTCGTGGTCCCGGAGTTGGCCGACGCCGTCGAAGTGCTGGCCGGGGGCGTGGGCGACGCGGCCGCGGCCGACGCCACCTCGGCCGCCAGTTGCCCGGCAAATGTCGTCGGATCGGGGCTGTGGATGTTGGCGAGCGCGGCGCCCACGTCGGCGCCCGGCTTGGCGTTGACGAACGCGATCGTGGCCGGCGCGGGCATCACCATTCCCATGTTGGCGGCGAGCCGCTCGATCCGCTGATCGTCGTTCAGCGACGCCAGGCCTGCCTGCAGCGATTCGTTCTGGCTCTGGAGGGTGGTGCTTCGCTGTACCCAGCGCCCCACGTCGGTGCCGAGCTTCAGCACCTCCACCTGCATCGCGACGATGCCCGCCAGAAGCACGCCGAGGACCGGGATCCAGGCGCGGCCGCGGACGAGCCGGTCGATCAGCGAGTGCTCGGGGAGCGAGCGCACCACCGCCAGGGCGCGCATCCCGATCGTGCCGCCGTGGCGCGGTGCCGGCGCGGTGCGCGGACGCCGTACGACCGGGCCGCTGACGCGGCGCGGGGCGGCCGGCGCCGGACGCTGGCGGAGCTGACGGCGGTGGGCGGGGGCCGGGCCCGCCGGAGCGCGCGTGGCTGTTGCACGCCTCGCAGAGGCGCGGCCGGCGGCGGTCATCGCTGAAGGCGTCACTGCATCCCTCCTTGGAGCTTGCGGGCAACGCGCAGGTGCGCGGACTTCGATCTCGGATTGGCGGCGGTCTCACCCGGCGTCGGAGCGACGGCCCGGCGGGTCAGCAGCTCGGCCTCGGGCAGCCGGCCGCAGACGCACACCGGCAGCTCCGGCGGGCAGATGCAGCCGCGCGCCTTCGCCGCCAGGAATCGCTTCACGGGTCGATCCTCGAGCGAGTGGAAGGCGATCGCGCCGAACCGTCCGCCCGGCCTGAGCACGTCCCACGCGAGCGGCAGCGCGTCGTGCAACTGGCTGAGCTCGTCGTTGACGGCGATCCGCAGCGCCTGGAAGGTTCTGCGGGCCGGATGCCCGCCGGCGAAGTGCGTGTGCACCGGGACCGAGGACTTGATCAGCTCGACCAGCTCGTTGGTCGTGGTGAGCTCGCGCCGGCCCCGGACGCGGACGATCGCGCGGGCGATCTGACGCGCGTAGCGCTCCTCGCCGTACTCGCGTAGCAGCCGCGCGAGCTGCCGCTCGTCCCAGGTCCCCAGGATGTCCTGCGCGGTCAGCTCCTGGTCGGGGTCCATCCGCATGTCGAGCGGCGCGTCGTAGGCGTATGAAAAGCCCCTCGCCCACGTGTCGACCTGCATCGAGGACATCCCCAGGTCGAGATAGACCATGTCGGCCTGGACGCGCTCCTCGGTCAGCTGCTCGAGCGCGGTGACGAAGTCGGCCCGGATGAAGCGCGTGTGGCACGGAAGCTCGGCCGCGAGCTCGGCAAAGCGGTCCTCGGCGGCGGGATCGCGGTCGATCGCGATCAGCATCCCACCGGGCCCGATCCGCTCGGCGACGAGACGCGCGTGGCCCCCGCCGCCGAACGTGCAATCCACGGCGATCTCACCGGGGCGTGGATCGAGCAGCTCGATCAACTCGCCGGCGAGGACCGGGATGTGGGTCTGGGTCATGTCAAGTAGTGTCGCCAAGGCTCGCTGCAATCTCGGGAACTCGGATCAGAACGTCCTCGCTGTAGGCGTCGTAGCGGCCCCGGTCGAACACCTCCAGGCACTCGCCGGACCCCGTGACGACGACCTCCTTGTCGAGGCCGGCGTATTGCATGAGCTTCGGCGGGATCATCACGCGGTTGGCGGAGTCGAGCTCGGTGTCATGCGAGTAGTTGAAGAAGAAGCGCTTCAGGTCGCGCGCCTTCGGTGACAGCGGGCTGATCCCGGACAGCGCGGCCTGGGTGTAGGCGTCGTAGGCGTCCGGCGTCCAGATCGCGATCGAGCGCGGCGCCTCCTCGGTCGTCTCCGATGAGGCCGCCAGGACGACCCCACCCGCGAGAGCGGCCCGGAACTTGGCCGGGATCGTGAGCCGGTGCTTCGCGTCGAGCGCGTGCTCGAAGGTTCCACGGAAGAACATCAGCGGTGCGGCTCGGAGGCGGGGTTCTCATGGGCGGCGTCGAAGAGTGCAGTGGCGCTCGTCAGAGGCGTTCTGATCCGGGGGGTCAAGGTTCCTGATCCGCTGGGCCGAAGAGTTGAACCCGGGTGGCTGGGTGGGAGGAGCCCCGCCACCCGGGTTCCACATCGCATGCCATGCATCGCCCACTATATCCCACGCTCTCCCACAATGCAACCCATCTCCCACCCGCGCCCCCACACAGCACCCCAGATCGCCACCAGCGCTCGTAATCGCCCGCTGGCGCTGGGATTCGGCGCGGTCCGGGCGTCCATTGAGCGCTCGCCGGCGCTGCAAGGTCGCCTGCAGACGGGGTAGGTGGGTGAGAACTTGCAGCCGGGTGGCGGTTCCGTCCGGGGCGTCTGCATGACTGCGCCGGGCGGGCCGGCCGGACCGTCGACGGCCCGAGGCGCTAGCCGGTGGGGACGCCCAGGTGCTCGCCGGCGACCGGCAGCTCTAGCACGAGCCGCGCTCCCCGCTCGCTCGGCGCCGCCGCGAGCCGACCTCCGTGGGCTGCCGCGACCGCGCCGGCCACCGCCAGCCCGTGTCCGCGCGAGTGATCCCGCCCGCACCGGCGCCTCGCGCGGCGCGCCAGCTCGTCCAGTGGCGCGCTCAGCCCCGGCCCCTCGTCGAGCACCTCGAGCCGGACGCCCGACCGCTCGACCCGGCCGCGGACCTCGACCGACCCTCCCCCATGCTCGATCGCGTTGGCGATCAGGTTGCCGGTCGCCTGCGCGAGCCGCAGCCGGTCGCCGCGAATCGACGCCGCGCCGCCCGCCCAGGTCATCCGCAGCTCGACGCCGCGGGCCGCGGCCGCCGGCCGCCACGCCTCGATCGAGTCGGTCAGCAGCCCCTCGAGGTCCAGGTGCTCGGCGGCGCCCGAGCCCAGGACCGCCCGTGGGTCGCCGCGGCGCCGGACCTCGGCGAGATCTCCGAGCGCCAGCGCCGCGCGGCCGAGCTCGAGCTCGATCGCCCGCAGCCGAGCCGGCGAGAGCCCGCCGCACCGGAGCCCGAGCTCGAGGCCGAGCCTTGCGGCCGTCAGCGGCCCGCGCAACTCGTGCGAAGCGCGGGCGATCGCCTCCATCCGGCTCCCGAGCGCGAGCCGCGCGCTCAGCGCCGCCGCCGCGGCGGCGATCGCCAGGACCCAGCCGGCGAGCGCCACCGCCATCCGGCTACTCGACCGGCCCGTCGACCAGCCGGTAGCCGACGCCCCAGACGTTGATCACGAACCGGTCTCCATGGGCGCCCAGCTTCCGGCGCAGACGATGAGCGTGCGAGTCGACCGTCCGCGTCGCGATGATCACCCTGAAGCCCCACACGCCGCGCAGCAGCTCCTCGCGGGTGAACACGCGCGTCGGCTCGACGGCCAGCGCGCGGAGCAGCCCGAACTCCTTCGTCGAGAGCGAGATCTGCTCGCCGCGCAGCCACACCTGGCGCGATGCCGGGTCCAGCTCCAGCTCGCCGACCCGCACCCGGCCGAGATTCGGCCGGCGACGGCTGCGCCGCAGCAGCGCACGGACGCGGGCGAGCAGCTCTTGGTAACTGAAGGGCTTGATCACGTACTCGTCGCAGCCGCGGTCAAATCCCCGAAGCCGGTCGAGCGCGCCCGCGCGACCGGTGAGGAGCAGGACCGGTAGCTCTGGGTCCGCCCGGTCGACGACGCGGTCGGCGGCTCGGACCCGTCTCAGCAGGTCGAGGCCGTCTCCATCCGGCAGTCCGAGGTCGACGATCGCCAGGTCCGGGTAGCGCGTTTCGATCAGCTGCTCGGCGTCCTCGACGCAGCCGGCTTCGAGCAATTCGTAACCGTCCGCGGTCAGGTTGTCCGCCAGGAACGTGCGCGTCGGGAAGTGATCCTCGACCAACAGAATCCTCGCCGCAGCTTCGTCCACGCCCTTAAGAGCGCCCAGCGGCGGTTATTCCCCCTCCCCAGTGCAACATCAGTTTCAGTCCGTGCGTCCGCGGAGGAATCCGACATATGATCCCGACGCCCATGTACAGGCGCGGGAACTACAGCTCCGGTGAAGACTTCGTGCTCGAGTACGGAGAGCTCCGCTTCACCTTCAACGAGCGCGACTTTCGCGAGCGCTGCGAGCAGGCAGCGCGGAAGGTCGGCTTCATCGAGGGCGAAATCGAGCCCGATGAGGCCGAGGACCTGATCAACCTCGTCGTCAACGGTGAGGTCACGGACCCCGCATCCGCCCTCGGCGAGCACGTCAACGACTGCTGGCCCGAGCTGGTCGGGCCCTCCGAGCGCTCGCTCGTGCACTGGCTGCGCCGCCTGATCTTCCGCAGCGCCTGGCTCGATCAGCGGGTCAAGGAAGGCGAGCTCGACGTGTGGTTCGACGAGCGCAGCAGCGGCTTCATCTACGTCCAGCCCGATCGCGGCGACGAGCCGATCCGGCTCGCGCCTGAGCCGAGCTGGAACCGCGTCGCATACGTCCGCCGTTAGCAGCGCCCGGCGCTAGCCGCCCGACCCGATCACCGACGCAATCTGCTGGTCACGCGGCGGCGGGTTGTCGAGCAGCAGCCTGGGGATCGTGACGAGCTTGAACCCACGGGCCCGCAGGCGCGCGATGATCTTCGGCAACGCAGCGACGGTCTCGGAGCGGTTTCCGCCCGCGTCGTGCAGCAGGATGATCGCGCCGGGTCTCGCTCCGGCCAGCACCCCCTTGACGATCCCCGACGTGCCCGGCAGCCGGTAGTCGTTTGTGTCGACGGACCACAAAACCATCAGCATCCGGTGCTTGCGCAGGAGCGCCAGCGTGTGCGAGTTCCACATCCCGTACGGCGGCCTGAACAGCCGCGGGAATGGCGCGCCGTAGCGCTGCACTGCTCGCGCTCCCTCGAGCAGCTGCGCCCGCTGGTCAGCCGGCGAGAGCCTCGACATCGGCGGATGGGAGAACGTGTGGTCGCCGACCGTGTAGCCGCGGGCGACGATCGCGCTCGTGGACGCGTGGAAGTACTGCTCGAGGATGCCGACTTCGAAGAACGTGGCCGGCACGTTCTGACGCTCCAGGATCGACAGGATCTCAGGGGTGTACGGGCCGGGGCCGTCGTCGAACGTCAGTGCAAGCTCCCGGTGCTGGGAGCCTGCAATCCGCACGTACGGCGTGTACGCGAGCGTCCGGTCGATTCCGGCGTTCTCGGCCGCCGACTCAGTCTCCGCGAACGAGCCGCGCCCGTTGCCGGCGAGCGTCTGCAATCGCGCGAAGAAGTCGCCGCCGCCCTGTGCGTGCAGTGCGTGCGATCCACCCGCGGCGGCCGAGACTGCGATCGCGATGACGACGGCCGCGATCGCGCCGGCGGCCAGCAGCGCGAGCGCCCGGCGGCGCCGGTGCTCCGGCTCGCGGCTCCAGTTGCCGCGGCGCAGTGTCCCCCGTCCGGAGGTGCGTTCGGCAGGACGGTTGCTCAGTGCGGTCGGTACGTCGTCCATGTCGTGCCCGGCGTGATGATGGCGGGTCGCCCGGCAACGTGCAGCACGCCCGACGCCATGGCGCCGCGCGACCGAGGTGCACGCCATTACTCTCACGGCATGGGCGCGCGCGTTTGGGTAGTGATACCCACCTACAACGAGGCCGAGACGATCGAGCGGATCGTCCGCGCGACCGACGCTCAGCTCCACCGGCTGGCCCCCGGCGAGCACCGGATCCTGGTGGTCGACGACGGCTCGCCGGACGGCACCGGCGAGCTCGCCCAAGCGCTCGGCGAGGAGCTCGGAACCGTCGAGGTGCTCCACCGCGCGGACAAGGCCGGGCTCGGGCACGCGTACCTTGCCGGGTTCGCCAGGGCACTCGACGGCGGCGCCGAGCTCGTGTGCGAGATGGATGCCGACTTCTCGCATGACCCGCGCTACCTGGGACCGATGCTGGAGGCGGCGAATCACGCCGACCTCGTCCTCGGCTCGCGCTACGTAGACGGAGGAGGAGTGCGCGACTGGGGGCTGTTGCGACGGTTCATCAGCCGGGGCGGGGGGGTTTACGCGCGCGCCATCCTGCGAGTCGACGTCCACGACCTAACCGGAGGCTTCAAGTGCATCAGGCGCGAGGTACTCGAGGCGATCGATCTGCCGAGCGTCCGCGCCGAGGGCTACGTGTTTCAGATCGAGGTGACCTACCGCGCGATCCTGGCCGGATTCCGCGTTACCGAGGTGCCGATCGTGTTCCAGGACCGGGTCGACGGAACCAGCAAGATGTCGGCCCGCATCGCGATCGAGGCGATGTGGAAGGTCCCGGAGCTACGGCGGACCGCGCCTCGCGCGCTTGCGCGCTCCGCGCTCGACGAGCGGCAACGGACCGTAACGTCGGGATAAGCAACTGGGTACCTAACGTAATGTCAACGTCCAGCTGGGCATCCTTCGGGCGATGAGCGTTCACGGTCCGCTCGGCGTCACGGACTCCGGCACCGTCGAGATCAGAGCGCCCGGCGTCGGCGCGCGCACGTCTTCGCGCCGCGAGCCTCTAGGTCTCCTCGGACTCGGTGGACTGATGCTGACCACGCTGCTGGTTGCGGTCGGCGCCGCTCACACCAACGTGCTGCTGCCAGAGTCGGTGCGGCCGGTCCCGAGCTGGCTGGCCGGCCCGTTCGGGAGCAGCGGGATCGGGCTCGGGAGCGGCGGCGTGATCGTCATCTTGATCGTGATGTTCGCCTCCTATGCGGTGGCAGTGCGCGCTGCGGAGCGGCTCTCGGCCCGTACCGTGGTGATGGCGATCGCGGCGATGTACGCGCTCGTGCTGCTGGCGCCACCGCTGCTCTCGACCGACGTCTTCAGCTACCAGTTCTACGGCCGAATGGGATCGCTGTACGGGGCCAGCCCGTACCTCGCCGGCCCACACGCGCTCGCGCTCGATCCGCTGTTCCCGTACATCGGCGCGAAGTGGGCGTACACGCCGACCGTCTACGGCCCCCTGTTCACGGGGCTCAGCGAGCTGCTGGCGCCGCTCTCGATCGCCGCCAGCGCGCTGGTCTACAAGGCGATCGCCGCGGGCGCCGGTCTCGGGACGGTCGCGCTCGTCTGGCACTCGGCACGCCTCCGCGGGATCGACCCCGTCAAGGCGGTCGCGCTCGTCGGCCTCAACCCGCTGGTCGTCGTCTACGGGGTCGGCGGCGGCCACAACGACCTGCTGATGATGTTCGGCGTGATGGCCGGGGTCTACATGATCCTCGCCCACCGCGAGCGGTCCGGCAGCGCGATGATCGTGACCGCCGCCGCGGTGAAGCTCACCGCGGGAGTGATGTTCGCGTTCGCCCTCGCGAGCGGCGGCGGCCGCCGCGCCCGCGACCATCGTCGGGATGTGCTGATCGGCGGCGCGGCCGCGGCTGTGCTGCTGGCCGGGCTTGCGTTCGAATGGTTCGGCACCGGCCCACTTCATTTGGTCTCGACGATCCAGAAGGTCCAGGGCAAGGGCGACTGGCACAGCATCCCGGGATTCGTCGCCGCCGAGTTCGGCGTCTCGGACGGACATCTCGCCGGCATGATCCTGGAGGTCATCCTCGTGGGCGTCTGCCTCGTGCTGCTGCGTCGGGTGTGGCGCGGGACGCTTGACTGGATCGACGCCGGCGCCTGGACCGCGGTGGCGCTGCTGGTCACCGCCGGGTCGCTACTGCCTTGGTACGTTGCGTGGCTGATGCCCCTGGCCGCGCTTGCGACAGACAGGCGGCTGTGGCGCGTCGCGCTGATCACC
>DATKFF010000603.1:0-2299 GCA_035511595.1 Solirubrobacteraceae bacterium
GCCCTCCTTGACCGTGTCGGTGATCTTCACGGGCCCGCCGTCCCAGGCGTAGCGGTGAAAGAAGCGATGCAGCTGGCGCATGCCGATCGGCAGTCCGGCGAGACCCTCCGGCCAGTAGCGAAAGCCGCCGCTGCCCTCCGCGTCCTCGACCTCGTCGGGGTGGCAATAGACCGGCGCGCCGAGCGCCGGGGCGGTGCCGCGGTGGTCGGTGTGGCCGTGGCCGAGCACGACGCGCTGAATCCCGCCGAGCTTGGCCGCGGCGCTCGCGACCGAGCGCGTCATCGTGCGTGCCCCGGCGTCGAACAGCGTCACCGCGCCGTCCTGCTCGATCAGATACACGTTGCAGCGACCCGGCTGGCCCTGAACGACCCAGACGCCCTGTGCGACCAGCTCCGCGTCGCTGCCCATCAGTTTTCCGGTCAGCCGCGTCTTGGCGTTGAAGGCGGCCGTCATGCGCTGTTCGGCGGAGGAGTCTTTCGGCGGCATCATTCCGATCTCGCGCGCAAAGGTCATGGCGTCGGCGAATGCGTCGTTGCTGTGGATCAGGCCGTCGCGCACGGTCAGCAGGTCGCAGCCTTCGAGCTCCACCAGGCTCCCGGTGGGGCTGACCCCCGCGAAGCTCCCGGGCCCGGCGAAGGTCCCGGTCAGCTTCCAGTGGACCGCGCAGCGCTCGCCCTGCGCCGTGGTCGAAATCACCTGCATATGTAGGTCGGGTAACGCGTCCAGCATCTGCGCGACGAACTCGCGCACGCCGTCGGGTGCGAGCACGTCGACCTGGCCGCGCACGTTCTCGCGCCCGCCGTCCGCCCACATCGCCACCGCCGCGTCGAGGTCGCGCGCGTCGATCGCTTCGAAGTAGCGGCGCGCGACCGTCTCGGCCTTTCCGGGCGAGATCCGTTTGCGTTTGCTCGCCAGCTCCTGCATGTTGGCGGCGACCTCCTGAACCTTGCTGCCGGCTGCGCTTGCGCTCTCCTGCTCTTCCATCCCGCCTCCTTTACACCGCCCGAGACACGTAGTCTAGTCTGCGGCCGGTGGCCGACGGGGCGCGGAAGCGCGAGCTTGGGCGGGGCGAGCGGGTGCTGCCGGGGGTCTACCGACTGCGCCTGCCACTGCCGTGGCCAGGGGTTCCGCACTGCAACGCCTGGGCGGTCGCCCACGACGGCGGCTTCGTCTTGTTCGACACCGGGATGCACCAGCCCGACTCGCGCGCTCAGCTGGAGCGTGCGCTGACGATGTGCAACCTGCGCATCGAGGACGTCCGCCTCATCGCGTGCACGCACGCCCACTCCGACCACTGCGGACAGGCGCCGACGATCGTCAAGGCGGCCGGGTGTGAGGTGTGGATGCACCCCAGCCACGAATCGCTCGACCGCATGCTCGAGGACCCGGCGGCGGTGTTCGAGCGGCGCCTGGAGGTCGCCCGCCAGAGCGGCGTCCCACCCGAGCCGCTACGCCGCTACGCGGCCGAGCGCAAACCCACCGGCAGCGGGATCGCGGGCCCGATCGAGACGCAGCGCGACCTCCGCACGGGCGTCGTGATCGCCACCGACCTGGGCGAGTGGATCACCTACGAGACCCCGGGGCACGCCCCCTCACACGTGTGCTTCTTCCAGCCCGAGCGGCGCCTTCTTATCTCCGGCGACCATCTGCTGGGGCGCATCTCGCTGTATTTCGACTACGGCTATTCGCCCGACCCGGTGGGCGAGTTCGTGAGCTCGCTGCAGGTCGTCGAGGAGCTCGGCGCGCGCCTGTGCCTGGCCGGGCACGGACGCACGTTCGCCGACGTGCAGGCGCACATCCGCGGCAACCGAGAACTCGTGCGCGAGCGCCTCGGCCTGGTGCGCGCCGCCGTGCGCGAGGGCGAGCCAACCGCGTTTGAGCTGATCCCGCGGATCTACGGCGAGACGCTCGGAGTCCAGAACGCGCACTGGCTGCTCTCGGAAACGCTCTGCTACCTGACGCACCTGCAGGCCCAAGGCGAGGTGATCCGGCTGGCGGGCGAGCCCGAGCGCTGGCGGGCTGCATAATCAGTAGATGCGCATCGACGAGATCCTCGCCCGCGGGACGCCGGTGTTCTCATTCGAGTTCTTCCCGCCCAAGACGGAGCAGGGAGAACGCAACCTGGAAGCCGCCCTGACCGAGCTGGTGGCGCTGGAGCCCGCGTTCGTGTCGGTTACATACGGGGCGGGCGGCACCACCCGCGAAAAAACGATCGAGATCGTCAAGCGCATCTCCGATCGCTACGGGCTCGAGGCGATGGCGCACTTGACCTGCGTCGGGGCAACGGTCCCCGAGGTCC
>DATKFF010000604.1:0-3570 GCA_035511595.1 Solirubrobacteraceae bacterium
CGCTGGCGCGCGAGCTCGGGCCGCTCCCGCTGGTCGCGGAGGACCTCGGCGTGATCACACCGCCGGTCGCGCGGCTGCGCGACGAGCTCGGCCTGCCCGGGATGCTGGTGCTCCAGTTCGGGTTCGACGCGCACGATCGCCACAGCCCGCACCGGTTCGAGAACCATCTCGAGAACCGCGTGATCTACACCGGCACGCACGACCACGACACGATCCGGGGCTGGTACGAGTCGCTGGACGCGGAGCGGCGTCAGGAGGTCGCCGCCGAGCTCCGCCGTCACGGCATCGCCCTGACGCGGACGCCTTGGTGGGCACTTAACCGGTTGGCACTCGCATCTCCGGCGCGGCTGGCGGTGATCCAGGCCCAGGACGTGCTGGGGCTGGGGAGCGAGGCCCGCATGAACCACCCGGCGCGGGCTGCCGGCAACTGGCGCTGGCGGCTCGAGCGCGGTCAGCTGACAAGCGCGCTGGCGCGGCGCCTGCGTGAGGCCACGGAGCAGGCGGGTAGGCTCAACTCATGAGCTACTCGATCAAGAATCTGCGTGAGGTCGAGGACGTCGCGCCCAGGTTCGGCTTCGACGAGGTGCAGGAGGCGCGCTTTCCCCGCGGCGACCTCGAGGCAGAGACGATCGGCCTGGCGTTTCACCGCATCAAGCCCGGCTGTCGTCAGGCGTTCGCGCACCGGCACGACGAGGCGGAGGAGATCTACGTGGTGCTCTCCGGGCGTGGCCGGATCAAGCTGAACGACGAGATCCGCGAGGTCCGGGAGATGGACGCGATCCGCGTGGCGCCCAAGATGCTGAGGGCGTTCGAGGCCGGTTCCGACGGTCTCGAGCTGCTCGTGTTCGGCCCGCACCATGGCGAGGACCGCGGGGCGATCAGCGAGGACTTCTGGGGGCAGCCAGCCTGAGCCGGGCGGTCACGGCGAGCGCGCGGGCGTTCGTCTTGAGGTGCCGATAGGCGTACGTCGCATCGCTGCGTAGACGCCCCCAGGGCGTCGTCTCGTAGCGGACGAGCGCGGACGGGCGAACGGCCACGCGCATTCCGTCGCGTTCCAGCAGCGTGAGCGCCCGCTCGGCGATCGCGATCTGCCCGAAGGCGGTGGGGTGGACGTGGTCGGCCATCACCAGGTTGCGCGCGCCCCAGCCGCTCAGGTCGAGCACGAGCGCCCCGTGCTCCGCCGCGGTGCGCTCGATCACCGCGTTCAGGTCACGGACCTTGCGCCCGGCACGCGGCCGCCCGAGGTCGAGCGGGGCGGTCGGCGCCAGCACGCGGTCGCAGCGCTCGGCGAGAAACGCCAGCGCGCGGCGGAAGCCCGCCTCGAAGCGCGCCGCGTCCCAGTCGAGCCCGCGCACGTCGTTGACGCCGATGTACAGGCAGCCGAGGTCGTAGCGCGCCACGGGATCGGCGGTCCGCTGCTCGAACGCGCGGAGCTGCTCGTCGACGACGTCCTCGACGCGGGCTCCGTCGACCGCGAACCCCATGTACGGCAGGCCGAGCCCGCGGGCCACCCATAGCGCCCAGGACTGAAGCGCCACTCCCCACTGGAGCTCGCCGCCGCCGTTGGTGATCGAGTCGCCGAACGCGAGCACCCCGGATCGCTGGGCGGAACCGCGATTGTCCTGGCGCGAAGGCTTCAACCCGGCGAGCCTAGATAATCGCCCGGTCGGGGGATCGCCCTACGGCAACCGAGCGGTCGTGAAACACTGCGTCCCCTCCAAATGACCGACGGCGTTGACATCCAGGGAGCCGTTGCGGCGCCCGACGGCGCCGCGGATATCGAGCGTGCCGTAGAGGAGCTGGCGGAGCGGATCCCAGGAACGATGGCGCCGCTCGCGTGGCTTGCCTACAACTACCGCTGGTCGTGGCTGCGCGGGGGGCCGGAGCTGTTCGCCTCGATCGACCACGAGCGCTTCGAGCTCTGCCAACGGAACCCGGTGCGGCTGCTGCAGGAGGCGTCATCACGGGCGCTGCGCCGAGCGGCGGAGGACGAGCAGCTGGTCGCGCAGGCGCGCGAGCTCGAGTCGCAGGTCCGCTGGGACCTCGACCGGCCGCCGGCCCCGGGGATCGACCCGGAGCGGCCGGTCGCGTTCCTGTGCGCGGAGTACGGCGTGCACGTCTCGCTCCCGGTCTACGCGGGCGGTCTCGGCGCGCTCGCCGGCGATCTCCTGAAGGAGGCATCCGACAGGGCAGTGCCGATGGTCGCGGTCGGGCTGATGTACCGCAAGGGGTACTTCCGGCAGCGGATCGACGGCAGCGGCTGGCAGCACGAGTACTGGATCGACTCCGATCCGCAGCGGCTCCCCGCGGCGCGCGTCACCAGGGCGGACGGAAGCCCCGTGAGTGTCGAGATCCCGATCTACGACGCCCTGGTCACCGCCTACATCTGGCGCGTGAACGTCGGCCGGGTGCCGCTGTTCCTGCTCGACACCGACGTCTCACGCAACGGCCCGGTCGAGCGGTGGATCACGGCGAGGCTGTACGAGGCCGATCCGACGTTGCGGCTGGCGCAGTACGTGCTGCTCGGCGCGGGAGGCGTCCGCGCCCTACGCGCGATGGGCATCGACCCGAGCGTGATCCACCTCAACGAGGGGCACGCCGCACTCGCGCCGCCTTCGCTGGCGGGGCTGCTGCAGCAGAACGGCGGGCCGCCCGCTGGGAGTCGTGAGGCGCTCGACCAGGCACGAGCGAGGACCGTGTTCACGACGCACACCCCGGTCCCCGCCGGGAACGACTCCTACCCCGCCGAGCAGGTGGGCGATGCGATCTCGGAGCTCGCGGTCGAGCTATCGCTGTCGCCCGAAGAGCTGATCGCCCTCGGCCGCACGCGCGCCGACGATCCGGGTGAGCCGTTCGGGGTCACGCAGGCCGCGCTGCGGATGAGCCGCGCGGCCAACGGCGTGAGCCGCAGGCATGGCGAGGTCTCACGGGGCATGTGGGGGGCGCTGTGGCCCGATAGACCAGCCGAGGAGATCCCGATCGGGCACGTCACCAACGGCGTTCACGTCCCCACCTGGATCGGCGCTCCGATGCGCGACGCGTTCGACCGACACCTCGGACTCGATTGGATGGAGCGCGCCGGCGACCCGGAGACGTGGGCGGGAGTCGACGCGATCCCCGACGACGAGCTGTGGCGGGCCCGGGAGCTCCAGCGCGGCGAGATGGTGGACTTCGTCCGCCGCCGCAGCACCCATGACCGGCTGCTGCGAGGCGACCTGCGCGGGTACGTCGATGCGGCGGCTCGCGTATTCGACGACCGGGTGCTGACGATCGGGTTCGCGCGGAGGGTCGCCACCTACAAGCGCCTTGAGCTGCTGACGCGTGACCCCGAGTGGACCCTGTCGCTGCTGGGTGGCGACCGGCCCGTTCAGGTGGTGCTCGCCGGAAAGGCCCACCCGCGCGACGAAGAGGCCAAGCACTCGCTTCAGCGACTGTTCGGGATGAAGGCGGCGCAGGTCGTCGGCCAGCGGGTCGTGTACCTCGACGACTACGACCTCGCGACCGCCGCCGTGCTCGTCCGTGGGTGCGACGTGTGGCTGAACGTGCCGCGCCCGCCGCTCGAGGCGAGCG
>DATKFF010000605.1:0-4583 GCA_035511595.1 Solirubrobacteraceae bacterium
AGGTAATCGGGCGACAGGCTTCTCGTGGTAGCCAGCAGCGGCACGGTCCTTCCTAGCCCGCCCACGTCACTAGTCGGTCGTGAGGGGGATGCTGCAAGCGTGTGCGCCTTGCTGCGCCGGGCTGATGTGCGTCTGGTGACACTCACCGGCCCTGGAGGGGTGGGCAAGACCAGTCTCGCCCGGCATGTGTCGGCGGAACTCGCTTCGGACTACGAGGACGGTACATGCTTCGTCGCGCTCGAATCCGTTCGCGACCCCGCCCTGGTTCCGGCGGCGATCGCCCAGGCCCTCGGGCTGCGCGAGGCGGGCGCGGTGAGACTGGTGGATCGCGTCGCGTCGTTCTTGGCCGACCGGCGGATGCTGCTCGTCCTTGACAACTTCGAGCACGTTGCGACTGCCGCGACCGTGGTTGCTGAGCTGCTGGCTGTTTGCCCGCTGCTGGAAGTGCTGGCAACGAGTCGTGGGAGCCTGCGACTGTCGGGCGAGCACGAATTTCCGGTTGCGCCGCTGGCGTTGCCTGATCTCGACCACCGTCACGAACTCGACGCGCTGGGCGCCTATTCCGGGGTCGAGCTGTTCCTTGAGCGGGCGAGGGCCGTGCGCCCTGATTTCCGCCTCTCGGAGGCGAACGCGGGAGCCGTCGGCGCGATCTGTGCCCGCGTCGATGGTCTGCCGTTGGCGATCGAACTGGCAGCCGCACGGGTGAGGCTGCTATCGCCCGCTGAGATCGTCCCGCGGCTTGCGCATCCGTTCGAGCTGCTCACGGGCGGGTCGCGTGACCTGCCCGACCGCCAACGCACGCTGGGCGACACGATCTCGTGGAGTCTTGCGCTGCTCGACCGCGGCGCGCGAACGATGTTTACCCGCCTGGGAGTGTTTGCGGGGGGCTTTACGGTCGACGCGGTGGAGGCGGTCGCCGGCGACCTCGGCGCAGCGGGGGTTCTCGACGCCCTTGCGGAGCTCATCGATCAGGGCCTGGTCCAGCGCCCGGCGGAGACGGGTCCGGGCTCGCGACCGAGGCTGCTCGAGACGATCCGTGAGTTTGCGCTCGAGGAGCTTGCCGCGAGTGGCGAGGAGGACGATGTTCGCGCCGCACACGCCGCCTTCTACCTTGCGCTCGCTCGCAGCGGTGATAGTGAGCAGCTCGAGCCCGAGCAGGCGAACCTGCGGGCCGCGATGCGCTGGTATCTGGCCCGCGAAGAGAGGGAAGGCGCGCTCACGCTGTCCGCGGCGTCGTCGGCGTTCTGGTTGTCGCGAGGGCATTTGACCGAGGGTCGAGGCTGGCTCGAGCAGGCCCTGGCACTCGACGACGGCCCGTCCACGGCGGAAGGCGCTGAAGCGTCGATCGCCGCCGGTCTGCTCGCATACCATCAGGCCGACTACGCCGTTGCGGCGTCGCATTTGCAGCGGGGCCTCGATCAATCTCGCGAGCTCGGCGACGACCCGGGCGTCGCGCGGGCGCTCGCGGCGCTCGCGCTTGCTCGTACCCGCGCGGGCGACCTGGCACCCGCGCTGCAATTGGCCGAAGAGGCTTTGGCCGCATACCGCGGACTCGACGACGAGCCGGGCGTTGGCCGCTCGCTAGAGACGCTGGGGCGCGTGTTGTGGATTCAGGGTGACTACGGGCTGGCACGCGCCCGACTGCAGGAGAGCCGCGCGGTGGCGCGTCGACTCGGCGCTCGCGATATCGGCGCGCGCGCGTCACAGGGTCTCGGCTGGGTGGCTCTCGCCGACGGTGACCTGGAAGGCGCTGATGTGCTGCTCGAGGAATCCACGGCCGAGTTTCAGGAGCTCGGCGATCGGTGGTGGTCGCTGCGCGGGATCTGCGCATTGGGCCACCTTGCCGCGCGACGCGGCGCGCACGCGGCAGCTCGGCTGCGGTTCGAGCAGGGGCTCGAGATGGCGCGCGAGCTCGGCGACCCGATGCTCGAGGCGGGGTGCATCGAGGGGTTGGCGGGCGCGCACGGGCCCGTCGTGTCAGCGCGATTGCTCGGGGCCGCCGAAAGCGTTCGTGAGCGGGCGGGCGCGGCGTGGCCGGCCTTCGTGCACGCCGACTCCGAACGCAGCGCGGACCGTGCGCGGCGCGCCCTGGGAGACGAGCGGTTCGTCGCCGAACGGACACGCGGGCGGGCCATGGGTGCCCCAGAGATCGTCGGTGTTGCGCGTCCCAGTTCGCCAGGGCATCCAGCCGGGCTCACCGTGCGTGAGGTGGAGGTGCTGGAGCTGGTGGCGACCGGGCTTACCGACGCCGAGGTGGCCGATCGGCTGGTGCTCAGCGTGCGCACCGTCCACTCGCACGTGCGCTCGATCTATCGCAAGCTCGGCGTGAGCTCCCGCACGGCGGCCGCCGGTTACGCCTTTCGGCAGGGCCTGGGTTAGGCAAGACTGCCTAGTCCCCGCCCGGGCGGTGCGGCGGCAAGTTCGGCATCCCTGCCGTAGGCACGGGCGGCGGCCGGGCGTAGCGTGGCATCGATGTTCCGTCCGCTCACGCTCACCGACACGGGTTCTCAGCCAGACGGCCGGCGACCCAGTCCTGCCCCAGAACCGCCGCTACGCCCGCTCGATCCCACGGTCCTCCCGGATCACATCGACGTTCTCTACCGCGCCGCGTGGGCGCTGTGCGGCTCGCGGCACGAGGCGGAGGACCTCGTCCAAGAGACATTCGTGCAAGTGCTGAAGCGGCCGCGCCTGCTTCGCAGTGGCAACGACGTCGGATACCTACTGCGCGCCCTGCGCAACACCCACGCCAGTCGGTACCGGGCCGCTATGCGACGCCCGATCACGGTCCCGCTGCTCGAGACAGATTTAAATGACCGAGTCGGAACCGCTGGAAGCTTCGGCGCGCGCGAGTTGATGGCGGCGATCGCTGCCGCCCCGCAGCCGTACCGAGACGCGGTCGTTGCGGTCGACATCGTCGGGCTGTCCTATCGCCAGGCGGCGCGCCACCTGCGCACGCGTGAGGCAACGATCACGAGCCGCCTGCATCGCGGCCGCCAGCACGTCGCGCGAGCCCTGGGCGAGCCGACGAGCGGATCGAGCTCGGAGTCTTCTCGTGACCGGTAGGAGCGGCGCCCCACCGCGCACGGCGACGATCGAGTACCTCGTCGAGGTGGCCAAGGACTGGACGCTCGCTCGCTTTGCGGCCGCACAGAGCAGCGAGTTCGCACTCGCTCCCCATCGCTTCGAACTGAGTGGTGCCGACATCTGCCGGCAAGCCCTCGCGCCAGACTCCCCCGAGGCGGCGTCTCCCTTCGACGCGATTCGGCAAGCGCCGGCACCGACCGCCTGGTCGCACAGCACGAACGTGACCATGCTCGCCGACTCCGAAGCGGGCACGCTGGAGTTCGAGCAAGAAATGGTCGAGATCCTGGCGATGGAGGGCGAGATGGTGCTGGCGGAGGTTGCGTCAGTGATTCGCATTCCCGGTCTTGCGCCCTGTCTGGGCCCATTCCACTGTCCCTGATGAGCCCGCACGAGCTGAGCTCCTCCCGCCGCTCCATCGCTCCCTCGCCGGGCGTGCGCGAGCCGCTGACGCGCCTGGTGTACGAGCTGCTCGACGCTCATGACGACACCGCCCAAATCGCGGCTGGCCATGACCTTGACGAGCGCTGGCAGGCTCATCTCAGCTATCTGCGCGATCTCCAGCGAGTCGCGCGCGAGTTGCTCGCGCATGCTGGGCAACAAGAGGCCGCACAAACTCTCGCGCCTGCCCCTCCTCCGACCCAAGAGGCGGGAATGTTTGGGTATTTCCCGGGGTCTGCCTATGGAAATACTACCCCGCGTCGTAAAATTGGCGACGCCAGCAAATAGGAGAGGCGGCCATCGATGAAGCAGCCCACAATCGTTCCCCGCGCACGCCCGTGAAGGCCTGGGGTAGCACGCAAAGCACCCGCCGCCAAGCCCCCAGCTCGGCACGAGAAAGGCGCAGCCAGATGGTCGACGAGCTGATGGACGACTACGTCAGCTGGCGCGAGGCGTGCGCCGCAGTCGCCGTGTCATACGAGGACTGGAGGCGCTCGGATCGCCCGGACGGGAAGCTCGCATTCGCCGCGTATGTCGCGGCCCTCGACCGCGAAGAGCAAGCCGCAGCCGCGTACCAGCGAGACGTCGCGCAGATTGCGTAGTGGAGGCCGTCAGGGCAGGTAGTAGTACTGCGAGACGACCCGATACACGGCCCGATCCAGGTGGGGGTCGTTCTGCAGCCCATGGCGGCCTGCGCCGATGAGCCCGATGGTGAGCACCACGAGCGCCCCGACGACCGCGGAGATAGCGAACTTAGTCAACGATTGACCACTCGGACCGGAAGCTTGACATGCGGCGCTCGCGCTTGTCTCGACGCGCGGCCGCCGTCTAGCCGGGCGGTCCCGGCCTAAGAGCCGGTTGTCCCGGCCGAACCGCTGGAGGCGCCGGAGCTCGTTGGCGCGGCGGCGGTGACGGAACCAGAGTCCGCCGATGGGCTGGTCGATCCCGCTGTGCTCGTTGAGGTCGGCGTGGCCGCCGAGCTCGCCGTGCCGGTCGAGGCGGCTGAGCTCGCGGATGCCGGGGCACTGGTCAGGCTCGACGCAGTCGTCGTCGTTGTCGCC